>CAYQWU010000007.1:0-17885 GCA_964421335.1 uncultured Candidatus Peribacteria bacterium | reverse complement strand
TTATGCCAAATAGCTGCTGAGTAAGAAAAATGCATTAAAAATCTAATTCAAGATTAAAATCAAGGGTATTTGATTGAAGATACTGCTTAGTATCTGTAAAATATATTTTTTCAGTATCAATTTCAAAAATATACTGAACGATTCAAGATCATGGAACCGAATAGTGTTGTGGGTAAATTAAATGCAAATAATCTTTTCCTAAGAAGTCAGACGCGCCTGTTTTAATCAAGTCAACTTCTACTTTATCGTTTTTGATAAAAATAATAAATAAACGACCCTTATCTTTGAAGAAATCAAACATGATTTTATCTCTCTTTAAAAAGATAAAACTTGTTCTTGTTATGCCTCATAATTCATAAACATCTGGCACATTATCTGCCTTTTTTTGCCGCATGCCAAGTAAAGGCATCTGGAAATTAAAAAAATTAGTCAAATCAAGCTGCCCCAGAAGATCTGCACCACAAGTAGTACTCAAAAAGTAATGCCTCTCATTCCTATCTATATTGTTTAGAAGGAAACTGATTGATTCATCAATTGGTCTTACCGGGCTCCACTTGAAAACTTTCGGGGATAGCAAAATAAATGATAATAGAGAAATACTGACTAAAATAAATAAATTTATATATCTAGAATAATTAAAGAATATATTTTGTGCAATTACCGGAATCATGATAATTTCAAAAACTAATAAAATTCTTACCGAGAAATCAAACCGAAAAGATACATAAGCTAAAAGAAATAACAAAGTAAAAATATATAATTTATTGATTTTTTTTATTGATTTTTTTCAAAAAGCAATAAAAGCAATAAAAATATAACCTTGATAAAGTAGATAATGCACCAATGCAGTGTTATCATCTTTTGGTCAAAAAAATGACCATCATAAATACTTGGAAGGTCCTTGTAAGGCAAAATATCATCTCATTTGATCTCAGGCTAGCTTTAGGCTTTGATTATACTCAAATAAATGAAGTGCATATCCTGAAAATAACAAAAAATAAGGCAAAATTAGTCATACTATAATGACCACAAAACAAATATTTTTTTTATGTATTTTCTTGCTTAAAAAAAGTCATTGCAACAAAATAAATAACAAAGATGCGGAACAAACAAGTAAAAAAATACGATGTGTCATAATAGCCATGACTACTGAAATTGTACCAATAATCATGTATGATCTACTATTTGGATATTTCTGAGAAATTAGAAATACCAGAAAAAAAACAGTACCCATTATTTGTCTCCAAATACCTGATATATACGATTGAATAGTTCAGAACAAGGTTACATACAAAAGGACACCTATCATTCCTACAAGGTACTTATTACGGGAGGAACCTTGCAGGCTGAGTAAAAAAAGACAAAAACCAACCAAACAATACATAAACATGGATGATAGAGTCAGAATACTCTGGATAGGTACATTCGTGATTTTTAAAAAATTAGAAGCAATCATGAAAAAACCAGGATCTTCGGAAACTTTCAGAAGCTCTGAGTAATCTTTATCATCCTCCATATAGTCTCTTAATTCTATAATATATTGGCCGAAGTCAGTACAGGCTAAATAGTATTCGTTTGGGTGAAATATTTTAGATAGATGTTCTTTAAAATAAAGAAAGCAGCTTCAAAATATTAAAAACACTATAATTGAAGTATAAATTCTCTTACGATTCATATCGTATCAAATAATTAACAATAAATTTTTTACACAAGTAATCCCCCCCCCACTACAAAGTCTAAGAATTTTTCTTATTTAGTATATAGGTGCTTCATCAAGAATGAAATTAATATACCCTGTAAAGGAAATGGAGCATTAGTTAATTAAGGAAAGAAAAATAATCGACCGTAATTATTACTATAGGGCTAATATCTACTTTTAAAAGTCAGAAGCCACAAACGCTTCACTGATTCCTTATAAGATATTCATATTTTTATATCTTTTCTAGGGGTATCGTGTTATAATTTTATAGTAAAAATAGAGTTATAGTTATAATACTATTATATGAAAAAAATAGCAATCATTTGACCTGTATATCCATGGCGTGGTGGTATTGCGCATCATACTTCCGTTTTTGCTCATTATCTTGGGTTAGATGGATTGACGAGTGAAGTATTTAGTTTTTCTTATCAATATCCATCATTTTTGTATCCTGGGAAATTTCAAAAAGAATCATGAGAAAATCCATTTCCAGATTTGAAAGTTAACTATATTTTGAATACAATTAACCCAATTACTTGGTGGCATACCTATCGCAGAATAGTACAAGGCAAGTTTTCAGTCTGTGTCTTTAAATATTGGCATTTTTATTTTGTACCTTGCTTTTTATTTATTGCTTTTTTTCTCAAGAGAAAAAATATTAAAATAATTTGTATTATAGATAACCTTTACGCGCACGAGGGGCATTTTCTAAATAAAGTATTTGCTAAAGCATTCTTCTCATTCGTGGGCTTATCTATAACTCAATCAGTTACTGTTGATAACCAATTTAGTGATCTTTTCCCGCTCAAAAATCATATTATGTTACCACATCCTATATATAATAATTTTGGATCTCCATCTTCTCAATTAGAGTCGAGAAAACATTTATCCTTGCCTTTAGATAAGAAAATACTTCTATTTTTTGGGTTTATCCGGTACTATAAGGGTCTGGATATTTTTCTCACGTCAATGCCAAAAATAATAGAGTCAATTCCCAATATACATCTAGTTATTGCGGGAGAATGTTTTTGATCATTTAAACAATATGAAAAAATTATTCTTGAGAATAATCTCAAAGAATTTATCACTTGCCATATTAAATATGTTGATAGTGCCGATATGCCTTTCTATTTTTCAGCTGCTGATGCCTTTATTATGCCCTATAGGTCAGCTACTAATAGTGGCGTTATGGAAATAGCAAAATTTTATGAGTTACCAGTTTTGGCTTCGAATATGGATTCTTTTCAAATGTATAAATGATATAATGGATTATCCCTTGTAGATATGGAGGATTGATTTGAAATTTCCTCTCAAATTAAGAAAATTTTCTCTCAAAAATTTAAAAAAGAAAAATCAACTGAATGGCCAGATTTTGTGGATCAATTCTCTCGATATGTTTAAAACAATCCTTTTAAAATTTTTTTCAATAAAACAACATTTATTATTTAAAATAGGGAAGTATCTTAATTTTACTTTATCTAAAAAAATAAATAATGTTAAGGTAGTTATACCAGTTTTTGGGAATATTGGACTGACTAATTTGGTATTAAAGAAAAACTGGTTGGATTTACTAATTAAATAATTTACTTTACCCAAAGAATATATTCAGGGTAACAACAGTTTATATACTTTTATAGATGTTGGTGTAAATATAGGCCAAACCTTGTTGCATTTAAAAACAATTTATCCTGAAATTAATTATTTAGGTTTTGAACCAAATTCAACCTGTACTGCTTATGTGCAAAAGCTTATAAAAATCAACAATTTCAAAAACTGTACAGTTCAAAATGTTGCATTATCAACAGGGGTTGGTATTTTACAACTTGAGAAAGATAGTGTTACAGACACCTGCGCTTCTGTAATTTCTAGTCTACGCCCAAATTATTTTCCTGATAAAGAACAAGTATTATCTCTAGATTATCAAAGCTTTTATCTTGAAAAAAACATCAGTTTTGTAAAAATTGATGTTGAAGGAGCAGAATATGAAGTATTGAAAGGCATGGAAAAGGCAATATTGAGATATCAGCCTATCATAACTTGCGAAGTATTAGATAGCCACTGTGCCGATGCATTCATTTTTACGCAAGAACGTGCAACAAAGCTCTGTCAAATGCTAAAATCTTGGAACTATGATATTATTCGTTTACAAACAGAATCTGCCTTTATTGTGGATTACGAAAAAATTGATAAGATAAAAATTATACAATGGACACAGCATTCATATACATATAATGATTATATATTTTATCCATCTCATCAAGAAAATAGTATAATTGAAAAATTAAGATTTATAAAAAATAAATAAATTTATCTTGAAAAGCTATCAAAACACCTTTTCTTCAATCAATTGATTCTGTAGTTAAGCAGAGAGTGATGAAGTGAGAAAAGATTACTTTCGCTCCATTATCAGCCACTGTTGATCTTGTACATATCTTTCAAGAAGAAGTGTACAAACATGTTTTTTATTTTTAATTCACTTGAGGAATAAATAGTTTTCTGGATCTCCGTTTTTGAAAGTAATGACCTCAATATTGTGTGTTTTTTTAAATCGTTCCACGAGAGATTCTTTTACATGTGGTACAACAAAATCATGGAGCTCAATCACAAATGTCTCAACGCGAGAGAGACTTGGCACACAAATGGGATCAAGGATTTCATATTCAAAACCCTCTGCGTCACACAAAAGGAAGGTGTGATCATCAATACGCTGATTGAGGTCACTTGGAGAGCAGTCGTCAAGCAAAAGTATATTATTGCTTAAATTATTCATCGAGTAGAGCTTTTTGGTAAGTGAGAGAGCTTTTCTGTCAATATCGTACCCCACAAGTGTTGCATTCTTAATAGAACAACCGAGCCCTACCAAGTAGTACCCCTCAGCACAACCAATATCGATAATAGTCGTATAGTTTCTTTTTATTGCACTCTCAATTGTCCTGTGAAGAATTTCTTCGTATATGCCAATTAACTTAAGGATGTAGCTACTGTTGCCAGCTGATTCTTCTACATATCGCAGGCCTTTGAATGGTCCACCGATAACATTATAACCAAACTCTGCGAGAAATTTTCTGGTATAGATTGAATCTATGCGTCTAGATTCATATAGGCACATAGATATGACTAAACGAAGAATAGTTTTTCTCCAGATGAATCTAATTGCATTAAATAAAAATGTTGGAGCAAATTTTTTTAATGTCTTCTCTGCAAGAGCAGGCATCATTGTATAATTCATAATTATCTTAAGATAGAAAAAGGGGGGGATTACAAATTTTATTGTTATCAGATAATATTCTGCGGCACTCCAAAATATGCTTTCTTTATCAATATTTTCCTAGATCACTATTATAATTTCAATGGGATGTTGACTGTCTGCAAAAAAATACTTCTCAACGCACATACAAAGTATAGGGCAAAACACTAATAATTAAAGACAGATATATCCATATTCAGTTATATTTATCTCACAAAATACCTGTATTCCCCTCCTGCACCCCAATCACCCCCTATTCCATCATTTGATCTATTTCTATTAGAAAAAAGTGGTGAGTCGGCATTATAGAATCCCACATGCGGATTTGCTCATTTCTCCATACTATTACACAAATAATCTGTCGTAAATCTTGGTGAATAATACTCTGATCATTATTCGTGATAATCCAGGTATCCCTCCGTGGGAGATTGAGACAGCCATAGTCAGTTTTCCCGAGAACCAGTGGTCACAGTGCCCAGTCGAGAGTTCGGGCAGTGCTAAAAATAAATTTGACCCATTTTTTCTGATCTGGACTGGCGCGATTGCGGATAAGTAGCTCTGTAGAGCCATTCTCGGTAAAGTGAGAATAATCGAGGAGTCCTGCGAGGTATTTATCATCATATTTACTGAGATCAAGAATTGGAGCTGTTTTCATCGTCTCTCGCATCTCCACGAAAGACCTGGCAATAGGTGAAAACTCGTAGCCATTATTGGCGTAAAAGAGTGTCCACCCCCCTCCATCCGTCTGCATATCACAATACACAGAAGTTTCCCTGCCCTTGATATCTATGGTATAAACTCCCGACCTGACTCTGTCCAATAAATTTTTCAACACGAGTATCTCTCGACAGCTCTTGAGAGTATCCAGCCCAACCCTCTTTCTCGTCTCTGAAACAGACAGGTCAATATTTGGCTTCTGAGCCTTCTCGAGGGTAATAATGTTTTTCTCGTCGTCCTGGACGAATAGGTTCTCCTCGCCGACAGAATAGACCATCGTACTGGTAGAGTAGTTTCATCTTTGAACATCATCGAGAGAGGCAAAGAACTGATACTTTGCCCCATCATGTGAGAGTGCAAAAGTATACGGTTTCTGGGTGACAGGATCGAGAAGTGGATTGAGACCAATAGCATCATAGAAGAATTCACTTGTTTCCCCCTGATAGACCAGAGGAGTGGAGCCAAAGTGAATCTCTACAGCATTGGCTGGTAGAGGTATTTTCCTCCCCTGAGTGATGGCAGTGTCGAGACTCTTCTTGATGAGATTCAGGTGTCTGATGCGGATATTATCGGCAGTTTCTTGTTTTTCTGGTTCCTCTATTGTAGGGGTAATCATCGTATCCTCTGCCGATCAGCGGAAAAAGAAAAACCACACCCCTACGATGAGGAGGAGTGAGAGAGATGAGGATAGTATAATAATCTGTTTCTTGGTGAGTACCATAACTAGAGAGGATGGTACGAAGTTTTCATGACAATGCAACGCGTTTACTCTCCTTTTTTATCGGAAGTATTGCCTCCTCTATCTTTGAACATTCCTGGGAGTTTTTTCGGACGAAATCATGGACCTGGAAGTACACGAGAAGCTTCAAAAACTCACTCAGAGCGAGCTTTTCACTCAAAAATAGATGGTTTTCAAGGGCGTATACGCGATTTGTGTTGCTCACATATTTCATCACCACACTGGAGAGTGACGGACCAAGAATGTCAGTCAGGAGTTTTCCCGCGAATAGCGTCTTCATCTATTTCAAGAACTCTCAGCGGCAATACTCCATCTTCTGGTCTCGGAAGCATATCGACAAAGCCCGCTCTCATCTGCCGATATCGTGGCTCAAATCGCTGTATTTGCTGATCAGACCAGTGAGCAGTACGCGTGATGTAGAGGATTGCTCATCAAATCGCTGACCCCAGAATCAATATACCCGCGATAGCTCCGGCGTGATAGCGATAGCTCCGACCAGTTTTGGAAAAAACAAAATACCCTATCGTGAGAGCGAAGATCATGCCAATCCCCCACAAATACGGGAGTGCGAGAAGCCAACCGTCCTGCGATTCTACCCACTGCAGATACGCCCGTTCAGGGAGTGAAAATTCGAGAATCATAAATGCACAGGCAAACGAGCCCAGAACAAGGGTCACGATTCCACTCGTCCAAAGTCAGACATGAAGCAAAATATACTGCCACCTCGGCCGAGGAGAGATATTTTTTGCATGAATATCAGCGAGTATCGAATCTCTCATGGATCACTTCTTTGTACTGTGTACTGTGTACTGTGTACTTTTCATGCTAGGCATAGGTAAAAAGGTGAGAAAATTGTGGCTCCTGACTCAGTGCCATAAAATGCTTTTTCGCACGGTTAAGGAGGGTTCAAACAGTGTTAACAGGTATTTGCAATATATCGCTTATCTCCTCGTAGCTCTTTTCTTCCAAGAAAAAGAGAATCATCACAGTCCTATATTTTTCTGGAAGTTTGCGAATGATGTCTCGGACTCATTGTTTTTGAGCATCTTCGGAGAGATAGAGGGATATATTTTCATGGCTCGCGATTTTCTCAATCAGAGCCTGACTGTATTCGTCTTCTGCATCGAGGCTTATATGGGATTTTCGAGCATTTTTTCGCAAATAATCTACACACACATTGTGGGCAATACGATAGAGCCAACTCGTGAATTTGAGTGCTGTATCAAATCCATTGAGTGAGCGATACGCCTTGATAAAAATAACCTGAGCGAGCTCTTCTGTATCTTCATGTGATGCTCCCGTCATACGGCCTATGTAGCGGAGAATAGGCTCTTCAAAACGGTCGATAATCAGAGCATAATTATCAGGATTTTCGAGAGTTTTCTGAACGAGCTGAGCATCGGTAAAAGTATCTGCCATGAAGCGATTATAAGACAAAATAGAAGAATAAGAATCTTCCAAGTAAACGGTAAACTGTAAACAGGCCTGTTTACAGTTTACCCTCTACAGTTCACTATTATCGTGGACTATGTCCGCCCATTTTACCACCTTTCATACCTCCGCCCATAGGACCGAAGCCTTTCCCCATTTCAGGGAGTTTTCCATTGGTCTTGTAATAGGCTACGAGAGAATCGAAGTGCTTCTGAAGTTTTTCATCTGAAAGTGCCTTTGGAGCATCAGTAGGCATATCAGGATGATTAGCCAACATCTGGGCTTTCTGTGCTTCCATAGCAGCCTTGAATGCAGCAAAATCATTATTTTTGACTGCGAGTTCTATCTTTGCCTGAGCCTCTGTACGAGCTTTTTGAGCTACAACCATTTTCTGAAATTCAGTTTCAGTAGGGATCTGTGCTATCATTGCATTTTTAAATGCTGCATAGTCTCCAGACGAAATAGCCTTTTCGACTGCTTCATGCTGAGCACCTTTTGCGACCATATCGGCAAATTGTGTTTCTGAGATTTTAGCCTTTGCTGTATCAGGAAGTGAAGCATAGTTATTTGCCTCTACTGCGGTTCTGACAGCAGAGAAGTCAGCTCATTTACCCATTTTGCCGTTAACGGCAGCAAATGAGAGTGAACCAAGCGTGAGGACACCGATACCAGCACCGATGAGGAGAGTTTTTGTATTCATAATTTTTGAGAGAAAATAGGAGAAATGCCTGAACGGCATTTCGAATAAGCGAACGAAAAAGAAATATTTGAGGAGAGAATTATGTGCGAATCAGATGATGCACGATGAATTCAGAAAATTGATACTTTTTGTTGCCTGTAGTGGGTATTACGAAGAAATGGGAAAAATATTTCAATATTGTGAAAAAGTATTAAGTAGTAAGACTCGCTGCCCGTATTGAGAAGGAACTTGGAATCTGTCTTAATACTTATTACTTAATACGAGAAACCAGTCTTACGAAGTAATAACCATCACTCCATCATCTTCATCCGTCTGTATGAGCTCATAAGTTATTCCCTGTTCGTCGAGGTATTCATGAAACCCCTCCATTTTCCAACGATATTTGATTGCATCATCGAGAATAATAATCCCGTCAGGTGTGAGCAGTGGACGCGAAAGATCGAAAAATTCTCGTGTCATCCGAAATGCCCCATCAATAAAGATAAAATCAAATCGCTGCTCTGGAATACCCTGAAGCATACTCTCAGGGTGAGGGCAAACGAGCTCTCATGCACCCTCCAGAAAAGCCGGGAGAACAGCTCGCGCATCACCATAATACAGTGAAAAATTCCCTATTTTTTCCTGATTGATATCTGATGTCACCTTCGGTCACAGATCCGCTGGAAAGAATCCACCGTCATTCGTGATTCGTCACCTGCCTGCCGGTAGGCAAGGTTCGTCATTCGTCATTGAAGAAAATGCTTGAATATTGTATCTGAGTTCTTCGAAAGCATGCCGAGAAAACTCGATAGAAGTAATAGAAGCATCCAGGCAAGCAAGTGCCAGCATCATGGTCGAAAAACCATTTGCGGAGCCTATTTCGAGGATATTGGAAATCTTTCTCTTACGGAGCTGCTCCATGAGAAATACAGCAGTATTCCAGGAAATATTGGGGATATCCCTTTTATTCCCCATTTGTCGCATTTGTTCGAGAAAAAGAACCAAATCTTGCGGGAGTCAGTGGAGCACTTTTTGCTTTGAAATATGCATCATTTTAATCGTTTATAAGGTTTTGTGTGGTTTTAATTCTTAATACATACTACTTAATACTCGGTAAACATGCTAGGGATTTGCAAAAAAGGTCAAATTCTGATACGATAGAGATATGCAAAATACTGACAACATCCTCGAAGATTATTTCCTCGAGCTCGTCATAAACAAACATGCCATAGACAGAGAAATACGGGAAACACTTGATATCATCGATACAAGCAATCTCCACGAAGACTACAGAATTCTCGTGAAAAAAGTCCTCTTCTGAGAAAAAAACCTCTTTCTAGAAAACTGGGGAACACTTGGTGCGAGCCTGATGGACATGATACACTCAGAGGACATCCGTGGACATGAAATAGAAATCTACGGTGTTGTACTAGGCGTGATGTTCCGGGTGATTGAAGAAGTATTTAATGTTGATAACGAACATTTCCACGATTTCCTCCTCTCAGAATCGCGAGAAGATATAGAGCACAGACTGATTATCCTCATAAAACGAGTACTTGATTTCATCGAAAGAGGTCTGGGGGAAATGTTTCAAAATATGGAAAACCTCGATGAACCTATCGTAAATGGGCATATCAGAAAAGAATTCGCCGTTATCGAGAGTAGCCTCCTACAATATTCAGGACTTATCCTCGAATCAGAAGGGAGTCATATACACGAGCTCAAGATCCAGGTAGATGCGCTCGTCGCCCAAATTGAAGAAAAGAAGAAACGAATGAGGAAGAAATAGGAATAAATAGGTCTATTTACTATTTCCAAAAATCCATATCCTACATCTCCATGAGTATATACACGATTACATGATGAGCAGAGACTCGATGAGAAATAACAGTAAGTGGCTCGAAAAACGCCGCACTACCGCTCATCGCGAGTACACTGCTTTTTGACACAGCAGAACTGACCAATGTGCCAGATATTTCTGATGTCCATCTGATGAAGGAAATACTGGAGAGCCTCGGTGCCATCGTCACATTTGAGAAAAATACATTCACCATCGATAACAGTCATATAAATCTCGAAAACCTCAAACAAGATCTCTTCAAAAAAGCCCGTGCAACCTATTACCTCATACCCCCTCTTCTCTCACGATTTGGTGAGGTTTCGCTCACCTATCCAGGTGGATGTAGTATCGGAAAACGCCCAATAGATGGGATAGTGAAAGGCCTCGAAAAGCTCGGTTATGCGAGTAATCAGGTAGATGAAATGCTCTCATTTCATGGTCAGAGTCATACAGATGATACGAGCGTCAATGCGTATTTCTCAGTTGGAAGCACCATCGTTCTCATACTTGCAGCGCTTGGACGCACAGGCGCGACAACTCTCGAACTCGCGGCCTATGAACCACATGTGATGAATGTCATAGAGCTCTTGCGAAATGCAGGAGCAGATATATCACTCCGCTACGACCATACTATTATTATCAAGCCTTCAACTCTTCAGAAACACCTCGGTGGTAGGGTTGTGGGAGATTACATCGTGTCAGGAACGCTTGCTATCATAGGAGCATTGACCGCGGAAGACTATATCGACATCCATGATGCACGAATCGGTGATCTCACAGCATTTCTCACGAGTATAGAAAAAATGGGTGTAAAATTTGAAAAAAAAGATACAGATACGCTCCGTGTCTACCGTTCAAAAAATCTCTTAGCCTCGAACATACAGACAAATATCTATCCTGGATTCCCTACAGATCTCCAGTCTCCCACAGCAATACTTATGTCGCAGGCAGACGGTGTCAGTCGTATTCATGAGATACTCTTCGAGGGAAGACTCAACTGGCTCGTCGAACTCGAGAAAATGCGCGGCCATATAGCGCTTATGAATCCACATGAAGCTATGATTTTTGGAAAAACATGACTGAGGGGCACCAAGGTATCGAGCTGGGATCTCCGCTCGGGTGCAGCTATGCTCATCGCTGGTATGATAGCCTCTGGTACAACTGAGCTCGATAATGTCTCGCACATTGAGCGAGGCTACGAGAATTTCGTTGAGAGACTCCAGGGAATTGGAGCAAAAATTGAAAGAAAAAACTAGTGATGTTTTGCGTTCTGTGTTTTCTGTGAAATCAGTCTCTTCCCCTCAATAATAGTTCTGAATTCTTTGACTCAGAGTCGACCCATGAAAGCCGCTCGTAAACCACGAAATCCTGACATTTCACGGGCGTATTCAATTTTTTTATCATCATCCAGAAGACCAACCTGTTGGTTGGTCTTGGAGAGAATGTCTTTTATAGAGCTCATGGTGGGAAAGTATTAAGTACTAAGACTGGGATGGTATTAAGATATTGCTGATTTCAGAAGCGTTTTACGAAACACAGCAAGCATGTGACTTATTTCTTGAAGTTCTTCCATAATTTTCGAGAAATTATCCTTCCCAATATATTCCAACTTCTCAGAAAGTACAATAAAGGTCATTACTTCATTGGCAGACCCGTGTGCTATTCAGATAAAATGGACGAAGTCTTTATCAGTACTCCGAGCCGATCATTCAGCAATATTGGCAGGAATACTGCTCATGGCTCGTCGAAGTTGACTGGTTATTCAGAAAATCTCTTCTTTTGGGAATAACTTCGTGATATTATAAATCAAAACAGTAAGGTCGAGAGACCTCTCCCAAATAAGCAATTTCCGGAAATCATGTGCCATAAAAAATATGAAAATATATTGCGAGTAATAAAGACAGAGTGAAAATATCCCTGTCTTAATACTTAATACCGGTAGCCTTTCTTAATACTACTTAGCTGTCTTTTCTTTTTCCTCTTTTTCAGGCTTAGCTACACCGATTTTACCAGATCGAATTTCTTTTTCGATTTTATCCTTCACTTTTGGATGTTCGTTGAGATAGGTTTTTACATTCTCACGACCTTGTCCGAGTTTTTCGCCATCGTAGGTGTAGAATGCTCATGATTTCGTGACAAAGTTTTTCTCAACACCGAGATCGATGATTTCACCCGTTCGGCTGATGCCCTCGTTATACATGATCTCGAGCTCAGCTTCGCGGAATGGAGGAGCGATTTTATTTTTGACGATTTTAACACGAGTGACATTACCGAGGATTTTTTTGTCATCACCAGTTCCCTCTTCTATGGCAGCACGACGACGGATATCAACTCGCTGAGAAGCATAGAATTTGAGTGCATTACCACCAGTCGTGGTCTCAGGATTACCAAACATCACACCGATTTTCATACGGAGCTGATTGATAGCGATAAGGAGGCAACCAGATTTGGAGATAGCGCCAGTGACTTTTCGAAGTGCCTGAGACATGAGTCGAGCCTGAAGACCCATATGAGAATCACCCATAGAGCCCTCTATCTCGGCTTTTGGAGTGAGAGCTGCGACAGAGTCGAGGACGATGATATCGACCGCGCCTGAATGAACGAGAGCATCAATGATTTCAAGGGCCTGTTCGCCGTAATCTGGTTGTGAGATAATGAGATTTTTGATATCGACACCGAGCTTCGCAGCATACTGAGGATCGAGTGCGTGTTCTGCATCGATAAATGCTGCAGTACCTCCGTTTTTCTGTACTTCCGCGATAGCATGAAGTGCGAGCGTCGTCTTACCAGAAGATTCTGGACCAAATATCTCGACGATACGCCCCTTCGGATACCCACCACCGAGTGCTTCATCGAGCTTGAGACTCCCTGAAGACACCATCTCGACTGGGACATGAGGTTTTTCACCCATGACCATCACTGATCCAGCGCCATATTGTTTTTCGATCATCTTGAGCGCGGCCTGGAGTGCTGCTTTTTTGTTCTCATCCATATTGAGAAAAGTATAAAAAATTAAGTCTTACACAAACGAGTAAGTACCACTGAGTATAGAGTGGTATTTTTAAAATTCAAGTAATTCCGTAAAAAGTTGATAATGACTATTTAAAGAAAATACTTAATGTATAATTGGCTACTTAACGAGGAGTCTCTTGTAATGCTCACGGAGACTCTCCTCAGTTCCGTAGGAGATTTTTCTTCCTTTGCAGGTCTGACAGGTGAATTTCATTTTCTTTGGATCAGCACGATCAGTTTCGACGAATTTCCGACAATCATGGCAAAAGAAGACGATAGCTCCTCTGTCAGGATTAAAGGTTATTTTTTCCTTTCCATAGGTCGAGACATTCACGAGATCGCTCTTGATACCGTAGAATCCAGTATATTTCTCTTCTGGAGCAGGTGTTGGGGTTTGAATTGGTTCAGACATAGAAGAGAGTATAAATACAAAAGACAAAATACAAAGGACAATCTATCTCAGGAGAATTATTGACAACCACTGTAAGACAATACTATATAAATACTTTAACGAGTAAAGTGCATTTATGAAACCTGCAAACGAATCCCGAGAACATGAGAAAATCCATGCCATAAAAGAAGAACTTCATGAGGAGGCTATAGCCTATCTCAAAAGTGGTAAAATTGGTCGAAGACTAAGCGAAATAATTGGTGGTGATGGTCTACGAGATAATACAGAAAGGATCATAACAAATGAATTCACTGGGACTGAGAGAGGAAAGATACGAGACATAGCTCTAGGCGATGCTCGAAGTGAAAAAAGAGAATTAAAACTACAAGGAAGAATACGGCGACTTTTAAAAAAAGTAAGATCAGCGGGATGAGGTACAGAATTAAAAGAAAAGCATGGGGAACCAAAAAAATATCCTATCACCCTCGAAGCGATACGAGAATGGCTCGAACAGCTGTGAAATATAGAAGTTATGGAGAGGCCTGGAAAATCCGGCCCAGAATTTTTCGCAAGCATATCAGGAATCACACTCTGGCGATCCCTCCTCGTTGGGTCTCCTCATGACAGGGAAATCACAGGAGAAACAGCTGAGGTGGCAATAAGGAACTATTTCACTGAAGCAAGGCTTGCAAGCGATATCGAGGGATCGAACTGAAAGAAATATGCATGGGTACAAGAACATCTCCAATTTATGGAAAAAGAGTCACGAGCACTTAGTCCTGTGAGGATAATGAGACGAAGGAAAAGACTCAAACAAAACAGAGAAAAACTGAAAAAGATTGATTGACAAAAATAAGATAACAATACTATATAAATACTTTAAGGATTAAAGTACATTTATGAAATCATCATACGAGTCGCAAAATCATACCAAAATCAGAGAAACAAAGGAAGCTCTACGACAAGATGCTCTAGTATACCTCAAGACGGGAGAAGTGGGTCAAAAATTAAACAGAATAATAGCTAATTTTGGAGCTCATGTGGATATTGCAAAAAGGATTGTAAATCATAGTCTCTCTCAATCTGAGAGGAAAAAAATACGACAAATGGCGTGAGTAATCCCACCCTACAATGCAGAAAAGGATGGCGTCATTGTGGTTATGTAGAGAGATTGAGTCAAAAATTTATAAAAATACAGCCTATACTTTTACTGAGTAAAATTCATTTATGAAATCATCATACGATTCACAAAAACACAGAGAATTAAGGGCAACAAAAGAAGCACTCCGAGAACACGCAAGATGGCAAATTAGTACAGGAAAAACACCAACACAGATTATAGGTATACTAAAAGGTCACGGTTGTTTTGATGCAGAGAATTTCCTGAGACGACTCTGGAATAAAGAACTCGAAACACAGGATAAACAAGTTATACGAAAAATCCCAGCCTCATCAATACCGCCCGTCAGGCCTGTGCAAAACACAGAAGAACCAAAGCGCAGCGTAAAACAAACATCCCCATTGGTACCCACAGAAAAAATTAAATCTTCAAAACCAGGCACAGTCAGAATATTCATGGACACTCTTACGCAAGTGTCTAACACTCTTACGCAAGACGGGGGAAGAGGCTGAGAAATGGAAGTGAGCCAAGAAACTTGGGAAAATATCCAAAGAATTAAGAATTTCTGAGATTTCGTGATTGATGAAAATATGATTAGTGGTATCTTCACTTTCCAGTTTATCTGACCCGGTAAAAGAGAGATTTTTGATTTCGTAGATCTAGAAAGAGGAATCGCGATCATGATGGAAAATTTAACAAAAAAAGGGATAATACCTAGTTCGGAAGCCACCGAACAGGGAGCATCACTTCCAACAGGGACAGTCAGAATATATCTGGAAACCCTAGAAGAATTTTCAAGTTGAAATAAAGCCAGTTGAATCGAAGTGAGCACAGAAACTTGGGGAAAGATACAAAAACTCAGAAAATTATGAGAGCTCACAGTAAAAGTTCATCAAGAAAACCAGTTCAGATTCAGATTTATGCCGAGAGAGCCTGGCGGACCACATACCAGCTATGGATATACACTCGATGAAGCTATGGGGAAGCTATGGGGTTATTTACAGGAGTTAGAAATAGTTTCAGAAAAACCATCTGACACAGTCAGAATAGACATCGATGATCTACGAGAATGCACTGGCACAGGTCCTGGAGTTGTGACGATTCCTCGAAAAACATGGGAAAATATGGAAATACTGAAGAAAATTGGCAGATTTAATATATATATGGAAGAAAATGGCACACTAAATATCTGCTTTTACGATAATCTTTCGTATATTACGATAGAAAATGTAGTAGGAGCATTGGAAGATGTAGTAGCAAGATTAGTAATAGATGCAAAAGAAAATTATTCCCATCAATTTAGAGAGTAAAACCTTGCCAAAAAGGAGTTTTTTATATACTTTGTAGGTCCTCTCTAGGACCTGATTGTCGTGTATTTAAAAAGTTAATAAAATCCTATGTCTGAAAACCCCGTTGTCATGAATGATGTCCGCCGAGATATCAAGTTCGAGATGGAGAATTGCTACCTCGACTACGCGATGTCAGTCATCGTCTCTCGTGCGCTTCCTGATATCCGTGATGGATTGAAGCCAGTCCACCGTCGTATCCTCTATGCGATGAGCGATCTCTCGCTCCATTCTGGATCAAAATATCGTAAATCGGCGAAAATTGTCTGAGATGTGCTCGGTAAATATCATCCACACGGTGATAGCTCTGTCTACGAAGCAATGGTTCGTCTGGCTCAGCCATGGGCTCTTCGATACCCTCTCGTCGATGGCCAGGGAAACTTTGGTTCTGTCGATGGAGATGGTGCAGCTTCGATGAGATATACAGAAGCCCGCATGTCCAAAATAACAGATGAGATGCTCGCTGATATCAAAAAAGAAACCGTCGATTTCCGTCCAAACTATGATGCGAGTGAAAACGAGCCGACCGTCCTCCCAGCACGAGTCCCAAATCTCCTCCTCATGGGTTCTGTCGGTATCGCCGTCGGTATGGCAACGAATATTCCGCCACATAATCTCCGTGAAGTGGTCAGCGCGATCCAGTTCGTCCTGAAACACAAGAAACGAGAAGATATCACCGTCGAGGATCTGATGGAATTTATAAAAGGACCAGATTTCCCAACTGGAGGTGTCATCTACAACCGCGCAGATATCCTCTCTGCGTACGCAACAGGTCGCGGTTCTATTGTCCTCCGTGGTAAAGCTGTTATTGAAGAAACAGCAGCGGGTAGACCAGTCATCATCATCAACGAGCTCCCCTATCAGACGACTCCGTCAAGCATCGTGGAGCAAGTCGCTCACCTCCATACAGAGAAAATCATCAACGGAATTGCCGAAGTTCGTGATGAATCAAACAAAGATGGTATCCGCGTCGTTATCGAGCTCAAACGAGACAGCTTCCCACGGGAAGTATTGAATCAGCTCTTCAAACTCACAGGTCTCCAATCATCATTTGCCTACAACATGATTGCTCTGACCGATCGTGGTCTCCAGCCAAAGCTCTTCAATCTCAAGGAAATCCTCGAAGAATTCATCGTCCACCGTCAAGAAGTTATCACAAGACGGACAGTCTACGAACTCCGCATCGCAGAAGAACGAGCACACATCCTCGAAGGGTTGAAAATCGCTCTCGATAATATCGATGAGGTCATCGAAACTATCAAAAAATCAAAAGACAGACAGGACGCAAGTGAGAAACTCCAGAAGAAATTCAAGCTCTCAGAACGCCAATCAGTCGCCATCCTCGAGATGCAACTCCAGAGACTCTCAGGTATGGAGAGGAAAAAACTCGAAGACGAACTCGCAGAGAAACTCCTCATCATCGCAGATCTGAAGGATATCCTCGCAAAGCCTGAACGAGTCGACACAATCATCTCTGATGAGCTCGCAGAAATCAATGACAAATACGGTGATGACCGTCGAACAGATGTCCACGCTTCACCGCTTGGACAGTTCAGCGCAAAAGACACAATCCCCAATGAAGAAGTCATCATCACACTCTCAAAACAAGGCTATGTGAAACGACTCAAGGCATCGACCTATCGCACACAGAAACGCGGTGGTAT
>CAYQWU010000006.1:0-19646 GCA_964421335.1 uncultured Candidatus Peribacteria bacterium | reverse complement strand
AAAAAATCAGAAGGATTGGACCAAGAAAAACCTCATGAATGGGGCAGAAAAATGTCAGTTTTGGCGTAAAATGTCGTAGAGATTATTGCTTCAGTGTATTTTCCCATGAAGTCCGCTCCCAATTCTTGCAACTCGGGAGATTTTCTGGTATTATTGAGATAGTTAATTCTAAACCAATCTTATGCAACTCGAATTCGTCGGCGCAGCACAGACAGTCACGGGGTCAAAACACATCCTCCGAGCTAATGGAAAATGTTATCTCCTCGATTGTGGTATGTTTCAGGGGCACAGGAAGGAGTCAGATGATGCAAATCGATTTTTCCCGATTAAGGTCGAGGAACTCGACGCACTCATCCTCTCACATGCTCACATCGACCATGCGGGGCTCATACCTCTCTTGGTCAAAAAATGATTCACAGGGCCTATCTACTGTACACACGCGACCCGAGATCTCTGTTCTATCATGCTCCAGGATAGTGCGAGGATTCAGACACACGATGCAGAACATGTTTCTAAAAAAACAGGAAAAGTCGTTGAGCCACTTTATACCGAAGAAGACGCAAAAACTGCTCTGATGCAATTTCGTTCCGTCGGATATGAACAAAAAATACCACTTACTGAAGGTGTATTTGTCACATTTCATGATGCAGGACATATCCTGGGGTCTGCCCTCGAAGAATGGGAAATAGATGACCGAGACACAGGAGAACATATCCGATTTTGTTTCACAGGAGACCTCGGACGCAAGCATCTCCCTATCCTCCGTGAACCAGTTCAGCTCAAAGATATCGACATCATGATCACAGAGTCAACCTATGGTAATCGATTCCATGATGAACTCGCTGCTGTAGAAGAGCATCTCACAAAAGTCATTAATGATACAGTAGACCGCGGAGGGAAGATTTTTATCCCAGCTTTTGCTGTCGAGCGAACTCAGGAAATCCTCTATGTCCTCCGTCTCCTCATGCATGAAGGTAAAATAATGAAACTCCCTATCTATGTCGATTCTCCACTTGCCACGAGTGCAACTGATATATTCAAGATTCACCCAGAATGTTTCGATGAGGAAGTCCTCAATGCAGGAGAAGAAGGATTATTCCCATTCCTCGAAGGTGAGGGAGTTCGCTTCACGCGGAGCGTCGAAGAATCAAAAGGACTCGATCGTATCAACTATCCAGCAATTATTATTGCAGCTTCTGGTATGGTAGAGTTTGGTCGTATCGTCCACCATGTGGCGAATAACATAGAAGATGAGAGAAATCTCCTCCTCGTCATCGGTTATATGGCAGAAAATACGCTCGGTCGAAAACTGGTCGAAGGGGCTACAGAAGTGAATATTTTTGATGAACCAAAACAAGTGAAGATGCAGATTGCTACTTTTAATGCTTTCTCAGGACATGCCGACAGAAAAGGACTCCTCGAATATGCTGAACACTGTGGAACCCCAAAACAGATATTCCTCGTACACGGTGAACAAGAAGCCATGGATGCTCTGACGAGTGGTATGAAAGAACTTCCAAATCTTAAGGATACTTCAATTATCGCTCCCGCACCTGGTGACATCTATGATGTCGTCGCAGGAAAACTCTGTAAGAAATCCCCAAATCGCAATATGGAGTGCAATGGGATAGTGTGTAAGATATAGATATGGAATATGTTATAGAAGATCATCTAGATACTATTTTTATTTGAATTGCAGACACAATCGCTAGGCATTCTATGGTTAGTTGTGATTATTCTTGTTCTGGTCATTTCTGCACATCAAATGGTTATAAAAGAGCCTCAGAGTGATATAGAGTTGTGACGAGTACTTCTTCATTTTTATCACTTACTGTTAATCCACAGAATAGTGAATTTTCTCAGTCTCTCAAATCACATGTGGAGTCACTCGGAGGGAGAGTCAAAGAATTACGAGATGATTGAGTTATATCAATTTATTATAGATTTACTGACAAAGAGAGAGATGATAATTTTACTGTTGAGGAATGTAGGGAAGCAGAAGAGAGGAATCAGCATTTTTGGAATCAACTTGATGACTTCCTAAAGTGATATCTTACCGACGAAGATAAATCTAAGAATGTTATTAGGAAGTCTGCTAAAAATGTAGACATGATACTCAACCGATCCCATGTAATATAGGCAATTTCTAACGGTAATCCTGAAATTTAAACACAGAATCTCAGATCAGGATTTTCCCATCAATGGTATACCAGAGACCTGATGTATCTGCAAGCTCTTTTCGTGGATCGTCTTCAGGGAGCTCACGAAGAACACAACGGATGACATCATTGGTGATTTTTCTCTTTCCCATGACATCCCACACGCGATCAATGGCTTCTAGGTATTTCATTGGTGTCATACGGACTATTTGTTCTATTCGCACACCGGTTACGCGGTAAGTATAGTTTCATTCTGGAGTGACGACGAAATCGTTGTCATCTTTTTTATCGCGTAAATCGATGATGACTCGTTCGTCCGATTTTGGTATCTCGAGTTCAGCGGGGAGGATGTATTTGATGAGTTCATTTTGGAGTTCCTCTAATCATTCACCAATAGGAGCTGAGATAGGGAAGACCTTCTTTCCAGTTTTTTTCTCGATTTGAGACTTCAGATCTTCCACCATATCAGCATCGAGGAGATCAGTTTTTGATAGGACGATAATTTCTTCTTTTTCGAGCATTGTCGGATTGAAGAGATTCAGTTCATTGCGAATTGCGTCATAGTCAGAGATACAGTCTTCATATTTCCCAGCATCGAGGAGATGCAGGAGGACACGAGTTCTCTCGATGTGCTTGAGGAATTCTATTCCCAGTCCTTCACCCTTGTGAGCCCCGGGGATGAGACCGGGTACATCTTCGAGTACCATATTCTGACCCTTGTATTCCATGACACCGAGATTGGGGATCAGTGTGGTAAATGGATAGTCTGCAATTTTCGGACGAACAGAAGTCAGACATGATATGAGCGTTGATTTACCAGCAGAGGGTACTCCTATGATACCGACATCTGCAACGAGCTTCAGTTCCAGGTGGACATCCAGCCGAGTCCCTACATCACCATTTTCAGCAAAACGAGGTGTACGACGAGTAGCACCGACGAAGTGAGCATTACCATATCCACCTCGACCACCAATACAGAGCCTCACCATTTCTCCAGGCTTTGCGAGATCGTGGAGGAGATTGCCTTCCATATCGTAGATGAGCGTTCAGACGGGGAGCTTAACGATTCTATCCTCTGCATTGGATCCATGCATGAGCTGTATGCCTCATCGTTCACCATCTTCAGCGGCTACTTCTTTGACATAGCGGAAATTGGAAAGCGTGTTTTCATTTGGATCTGCGACGACGATGAGATCACCTCCACGACCACCATCACCTCAGAATGGTCCACCTTTGGCTATACGCGCTTCTCGCCTCCAGGAAACAATACCATTTCCTCCATTTCCTGCTCGGAATTTCACATTTACAGCATCGATGAACATTTTGACAATCTCTATTAAATATATAAAGTTAAGGCTATTATAGCAATATTTTTAGTATGTCACGAGAATCTACTCCCGATGTAATCCAAACTGCCACAGTGGCTATTTTTTCGCCAGATATGCGAAGAATTATAGTTATAGTGAATGAGACATGCAGGATGATACTTCCTCCTGGATGAACAAAGGAAGATGATGAGGATATTTTGGCAACGGCAATAAGAGAAGTGAAAGAAGAAATCTGACTCAATCTCCTAGAAATACCAGGTAATTTTCTCGATTCTTTTTGAAACACTGTACCCCAACCAGTAGTTATTCACCAGGAAAAATTTATTCACCCCCGTAATCAGAAAAAAGCTCTTAATTCTCTTTACTTTTTTCGGCTATCAGAATTTATACCCGAGGATTTTCTTCAAGCAGAACTGAAGTGATTCTACTATACAAAAGAGTTTATTTCTCGAGAGAGTGTCCAGATTGGAGATAGGAGTTATCCGATTCTTGATCCAGAAACAAAGAAATTTATTCTCAGAGTCATGCAGGATTAGCCTCGCTATATTCTACGAATTTCTCAATAAGGGGCCTCACATCTTCCATGAGTTTCGTTTCAGGTTTGCATGTTCGTGCCATACCATCGAGATACATAAAGCTCTTGATAATGGGGTACATACCGCGTTCAAAAGTATATCCAGCATGGACTGCCATCTTGATAGACGCCATCATCTGTTGCGTGAGTGATATTTCTCGGAGCGTCTTTTTCGAAAAATCTGTGTAGAGTAAGATGAAATCCTGTTCATACTGAGCGAAATTCTTCTTATTTTCTTCTCTATTTTGAGCCATGAGGATGAGCGAAGAGGCAGCCTCAGGTATCCTATCATGTGTGAGGTCATCGAAAAATCTCGTGAGCCCATGGCGCAGATTCGGTGAAGCAAATCCGATAGAGCCATTATCGAGGAGGTATATCCGATCGTCTTGGAAAAATATATTGCCACTGTGAATATCCTCGTGAAAATATCCGTCGTACAGCATGCAAAAAACATGCTGAAAAAAGAAATCAATGAGGACAGGGTAGGGGAGTGTGTGATTTTCGAGTAGTTCTCGAAATGATTTTCCAGTGAGTCGCTCGGAGACGAGTATTTTCTCGCTTGATAGTTCTGGCATGAATTCAGGAAAAGAGAGCTGATGCGAAACAGTTTTTGAGATAAATTCAGCGTTTTTATCGAGTGTCTTCTTGAGCGTCTCCACGCCGCGTATCTCATTTCTCAGATCGAGCTCTGAGAGCGTCATCCGCTCCAGGTCTTCGAGAGTGCCCACTGGATCTGCTACTCGTGCGAGCTTTGGATAGAAGAATATCATGAATCTGAAATACTTCTTCAGACGCGTGACATCGGTGATGAATTTTTGACGGAAATCTGATTTGATAACTTTTATCACAACATCCCTTCATCCGAGCTTGGCACCATACACTTTCCCGATGCTTGCCTCTGAAAAAGGAGTATCCTCTACTGAGTCAAATCGTTTCTTGAACTCTTCCTCAAAAACAAAAGGCGTTGCTGTTGTGGTATTTTCAAAATTTTTCTCATAGAGTTGAGTGAGAATGGTCGACCTCTCTACTCCTATAAAGTCAGCCCTGAGAGCGTAGAGTTGACCGATTTTCGTGGCGAGGAGTCACTTTTTTCTGATACTATTGAGATTTGGCTTCTTGTTGATGAAAATCTGATATATCAATCAGATAAAAGACAAAAATGACATACTCGTTTTGGTTATTTATTTGAATCTATCAGATCAGAGACGATTCTCGCACTCTCGTAAATAGTAGGAAGTCCACTTCCAGGATGTGTACCACCTCAGACGAGGAAACAGTTTTCGACACATTCAAACTGATTATGCGGACGGAAATAGAGCATCTGATCGATGGTGTGTGCGAGATTAAATGTCGCGCCGAGATAGATACCTCTCTTTTCCCAGTCTGCGGGGGTTATAACAGTGGAGTCGACTATGTGAGATTCTATATCCTCTAATCCAGCTCGAGTTTTCAGTGTATTGATGATATTTTTGTACCATTCATCTTTTTTTTCTTCCCAGTTCTCACCTGAACGGAGATTGGACATAGGGACGAGGACATAGATACCCGAGTGACCTTCCGGTGCGAGTGTTTTGTCGACTACCGATGCATTTCTCACATAAAATGAAAAATCATCCTTCTGTATTTCTTTGTGATCATGGATGACCTGGAGATTTTCCCGGTAGTTCTCCGCGAAGTATATAGAGTGAAATGGTAAATCGTAGATTTTATCGAGAGCCAGATAGACCATATAGGTAGAGCAGGAGAATCATTTTTTATTGAGATTTTTCTTGCTGTATTTCTCTACATCTCATTCCTCGAAGAGGTGTGTCATAGCGTATCAGAAATCAGCGTTGATAACAACAGAGTCATAGGCTATTTTTTCACCATTTTCGAGCTCTATTCCTTTTGCTTTTTTATTTTCTGTAAGCACTTTTTTTATCGGAGTGGTGAGGTGGATTCTTGCACCATTTTTTTCTGCCACTTTTTTCATGGCTTCTGATATCTCAGAGAGTCATCCTGTTGTGTGATAGATGCCATATTTGTGTTCTGCATAGGCGAGCATCGAGAAAAAACCAGGACAATTCCAGGGAGACATGCCGAGATATTTCGCCTGAAAAGTGAAACACAGCTTGAGTTCTTCGGATGTGAAGTATTTACCAAGGACCTGATAGATTGATTTGCCCAGAGAGAGATAGGGGAGGACTCGGAGGAGATTCCATGAATTTTTCAGAATACTTCCTATATTTCCATAATCCGCTTTGAGACATGGGTACATGCGCTGGAGTCTCTTCTCTTCGTAAGTTATATATCGATCAAATCATTTTTCTTCACCAGGAAACATGCGAGCTATAGTCGCTCTCATTGTCTCATAGTCACTGGTCATGGGCACTGTGTTATCCGCGAAATGCAGCTCATACATAGGATCAATTTTCTGAAAATCCAAGTAGTCGCTAGATTTTGCTCATGCGAATTCGAATACTTCATCGAGAATATCCTTCATGAGGAGAAATGTAGGGCCCACATCAAAGTGATAGTCACCATTGAGTGTGAGACGGCTATTTCTGCCACCGACATGATTTTCTTTTTCATATACATCTACATCGTATCCTCTTTTTGAGAGAATCATTGCTGCAGTGAGGCCACCTGGTCCTGCACCTATGATGGCAATTTTCTTTTTCATGGCGTCATTATAGAAATAATTCCTGAGAGTCTAACTCTTCTTCTCTGAGATTCGGAACGAGTATGAAGACATACTCCAGCGAGCTTCTGTATTTTGCAAGTTTTTTCTCTTGCAAAGAAAATCATGCTCCTAGAATCATAGTCATAATTCTACATTACTTTTATGGTTTTTACTCTTACCCGAGAAGACGCTTCCAAGATGATAGGCGTCTCTACACGCACTATAGATCGCTATATCCAATCTGGTAAAATCCGCACAAAACGAGATGGGAAAGTCATCATGCTCCACAAAGAAGATGTGACGCAGGTGAAGGGGGGTGGAGTGCAGACTGACTATGAAGTTATAGCTCCCAAGCCTACACTCGTCGCGAGCACAGGGTATGATCCACGAGAAGCACAAAACGAGATACTTCGTACACTAGAGAAAATCATACGAGATAAGGACGCACTCATCCAGGAGCTGACATATAAGCTCGGAAAAATGGAATCAGACATGATCAATACTGTCCCAAAACTTGACCACAAAAAGGCTATGCTCGCCCTCGAAGAAGCTAATTCTACTCGATTGCACGACATAGATATGCTCGCTCAGACTAAGCGAGATATAGAGTGAAAATACCAGAGAGAAAAGCTTATTTCCACCATTCTCATGATAGGAGTGTTCGTTCTCCTGTGTGCCTGTGCTGTTCTGATATTCCATTTTTTTAGCATTCGGGGGGTGTAGTTAACTTTTTATATTATGTTTGACGGACTCACGAATTCAGCAGACGGACTTTTCATCCTCCTCTATGTTATCACACTCGTAGTCTTTTTTTTATTTGGCCCGCACAAGGTATACGAATCGCT
This sequence comes from uncultured Candidatus Peribacteria bacterium, assembly GCA_964421335.1. Taxonomy (GTDB): domain Bacteria; phylum Patescibacteriota; class Gracilibacteria; order BD1-5; family JAGOOR01; genus JAGOOR01. The sequence continues at coordinate 12,078 of CAYQWU010000006.1, read as the reverse complement.
CTTCTGAGCACTTCTCGGTCTAGGTCTCTACCTCTTTATCCACGAGCTGACATTTGTATTCCCAGAGATTACACGAACTGTATTTTTCTGAAATTGGCTCGTAGACAATCGGGGGACACTCTTATGGCTGGCAAAATGATCCACGCTTGTACTTTTTTTCGTCACACCTATCACACTCGGACTCAATGTTTCTGGTGTTGTACGGGGCACATTCTGGTTTTTCTTTAAGACCATAGTTCTCTCGGCCTTCTTTGTTTCTTTTGGAGCAGCTCTCTTTTCTCTCCTCTCCAATGGGGCAGGAGTATTCGGAGAGGTGACGCTTCTGCCACGCCCTCTGAGTGAGTATGTCTACTTCCAGAATTCACAATTTTTCACATGGTTGGCAGGGAAGACAGCGGCTGTTCTTCTCTTTTCTTTTTTGTTGGCTTTTTATAAGATTATTTTTTCACACTGGATCAGTCGCATGTTCCTCGTTGGAGGTCTATTGTACGCCAAATCAAACGATCTATTTACCAAAAAAAGTCTCGATTCAGTTATCCCACATGAGATGTCTCATGACGATGGTGGGCACTCTGACGATCATCACTAGACTTAGTCGTAGGTATCAAAGGCTGCTACAAAATCATTCATCATTTTTTCCGCGAACCGTATGTATCCCCACTGAGAAGTATCTGCATCGAGGTTGGGTATGCGATAGACGATAACGGGGTTCTTTTGTAGTTTTTTGAGCTCAGAATCATTTATCGGACCACTTATGAATACATAATTGATATTTTCTTGTTCCAAGATTTCCACTATTTTTTTATCTGACATGAATTCACCCAGACTCGGATAGTGCTTTATGTGATACTTCTCTATACCGAGTATTTCGAGGAAATTCGTGAGATCATCGCCTACCGTGATAAAAGGCAGGGGCTTATATTTATCTATTCTCGTCTTGAATCAGGTGAGAGTGGTGGTGAGTAAGTGGATATAATTCCCAGCATTATCATGATACATTCATCGTAGAGATGGAGTGATGTCTGAGAGAGTATCTCGTATGAGTCCTATCTGAGATCCGAGCATAGCGAGAGAGTGGGTCTTTGTTTCTTCAGTTGGTATAGTCACATAGAGTCATTTGTAGCCCTGTAATTCTTTTTCCATAGGATTCTGGGCAAGTGTTTTTGAGCTCAATATAATGTTTGATTCATAGAGCAGGGTGAGTTCTTCCTGGGAGAGTTTTTTACTGGTAGAGATGTGTATATTTGCATCATCTCCCGTTATCATCTTTGCATGTATACCCAGGAGGGGTTCTCGAGTAAAAATTGTAATCTCATTCGGCACCTTTTCTACAGTATTTTTTGATGAAAAAGTGTATGCAAAAATAAGTCACAAAATAAGCAGTAAATTTCCTAAAATAAGTGTTTTTTTGGTCATAAAAAGAGTTTTAAAATATGCAGGAGTATAATTATTTTTCATGAAAATACATTTTTAGTTTTTTTGGTAATTGTAATTTTGAGAATTAAGGCCTTCATGGTAATTCGTAAAATCAATTATTTCTATGTCAATTTACCGAAATCACCTTGCAGATGAGCAAAGAGATATACATATAAAATCAAGACCTTTTTTCTTTGACTTTAGTTTTTGAAAAACAATAATGGGTACATGACTCACCTCTCTGTACTTCCACAACTTCAGAACTTTTGTCAGCTCCTCGTGGGGGTTCTCCGAAAACAGGATTTTCTGACCTATTTTCAGAAGATTAGTATAGTTGAGTGTGAGGGTGATACCGTGGTTATCGGTGTAGTGTCAGAATTTATACGGGACAATATGAGTTTCCGATTCTGAGATATACTCACGAGTACAGCTACACAGGTCTGGCCAGAAGCAAAAAAAGTAGAAATAGTGGTCGATAGAAACATAGAAAATCCTTCCTATACGCAGGTTTTGGACTGCAGAAAAATATTTCGAGGCGTACAAACTCAGAATATAAAAGAAAAAAAGGAACAAGTAGCTCCCATACACCAGTGAAGGGAGGATTTCTCATCGCGATTTGATCTCAATCATTTCGTCGTAGGACCGAGCAATCAACTCGCCTATTCTGCGTGTGATGCCGTTGTTCGAAAGCCGGGAATCAATTATAATCCTCTTTTTCTCTATTCAGAAGTTGGTCTCGGAAAGACTCATCTGCTCCAGTGAACAGCTCTCGAGATAAAGAAGAAATATCCTGAGAAAAAAGTCGTCTACATCACCTCAGATCAGTTCGTCTCTGAATATGTGAATGCAGTAAAAGAGAGAAAAATTGACCAAATGCGAGCGAGATTTCGTGCTATAGATGTCCTCCTCGTTGATGATATCCAATTCCTCGCTGGCAAAAAGGGGACACAGGAGGAAATATATACACTTTTCAATATCCTCTACGATGCAGGGAAACAGATTATCCTCAGCTCAGATTGTCCTCCAAAAGAACTCACAGAGATCGAGCCAAGACTGGTCAGTAGATTTGAATGGGGGATTATGGTCGATATTGATACACCTGATTTTGAGACTCGACTCGCTATCCTCCAGCAAAAGGCTCGGGAAAGAGAATTCATCGTCCCTCAAGAAGTGGCAGAATACATAGCCTACAATCTCGGTAAAAATGTACGAGAGATAGAGGGTATCCTCAATCAAATGGTTGCTGAATATGAGCTCGATGGGTGTATGCCTACTATTGAGTCTATTTCTTCTCGATTTACTCGACTCGGTATCAAACACTCAAAAATAGGCGATAAAGAGCACGGTATCAAAAATATTCTCCGTTCTGTCTCGTATGACGAAGTTATCACAGCCGTCAGTGATTATTTTGGAGTCAGTCAGGAATCAGTCCTCGGCAATAGTCGCTCGAGAGACCTCATGATACCGAGACAAATTGCTATGTATCTCCTCAAAAACAAACTCCGCTATACTTACGAACGAATAGGGAATATATTTAATGGCAGGGAGCATTCTGCTGTCATGTATTCATGCAAAAAATTAGAACTCCTCCTCAAGAAGGATCAGAGGCTCGCGAGTGATATATATTCTCTTCGTGAAAAACTGTGAGTCTAGGGAAATGCGGAAAAACTTCGTATTTCTTCGTCAGTTGCATTTTTGCCTCACTCGCTTACGAATCAGTAAACTCCTGTCGTCAAAAAATTCACTTTCTTGAACTCCTCGCTTTTGCGCTTTCCCAATGTTAGTTCTTTTTTCTGACAAACTCATAGAGTTCCTTCCATTGCTCCAATCATAATTCTTCAGCGCGGATATTTTCTGATAAATCCATGCCCTGAAATGCCAGAGTTATAATTTCCTTATTGTATCAGCCTTGGGTGAGATTTGTCGTGAGCTTTTTTCTTTTTTGTGAGAATCATGTTTTGATGAGCTGGAGTATTTTCTTTGTTTCTTCTCGAGGAATTTTTTTTGTGGTGAATTTGAGACAGGTTGACCAGACTTTTGGCACAGGGATGAAATTATTGGGACTGATATCACAGATTTTCTCCACATCGGCTACGAGCTGACAGGCGAGGGAAAGTACCGAATGATTGTCTCGGGCAAGAATCCTATCTGCCACCTCCTTTTGCATAGTAAAAACAACGACAGCAGGAGTCAGATCCACATCGTAGAGGAAATGATGGAGAATAGGAGAGGTTATGTAGTAGGGGATATTCCCATAGACATGATAGGGCGATGATCGAATAATTCAGTTATTGAGGATGATGTGTATCCCTTTTTTTGTTTCTGCGGTAGCTTCTTCTACGACATTTATATTGAGGACATCATTCTGGTAGACAGTAAACGAATTTCCATGAAATCGTTCCTGAATGAGAGGAATCATGTCAGGGTCGAGTTCTATGAGCGTGAGCGACCGAGGATGCCTCTTTATGATTGCTTCTGTGAGATCGCCTGGGCCAGGTCATACTTCTATCACACACATACCCTCCAGTGATTCATCTCACACAATCGTATCGAGAATTTTTTTATTCTTGAGAAAATTTTGTCAGAGATGTTTTTTCGCCTGAATTTTATTCATTATACATTCGCAGTTTCATTACCGAGAAAGATGTCTCCCGTGAACCCCTGCACAGATTTGGTCCAGTTTGCCATGAGTTTTGCAAAACTATTCATAGAATCTGAGACTTTATCCCATTTTTTATGAGCCATTTCGAGATATTTGTTGTTCGATGATTCGATGGCTTTTGAGTGATAACGGGCGACTTCTTCTGCGCCTACTTCCTTGTACGCTGTCACATAGCTCTCTGCGAGAGTAGGACAGCTCGTATAGCTGAATCATATGAGTTCCGCACTGACTGTTTCTGATACTTTATTTGCGACGAGTATGTCTCTCGTTTTTGTGCGGGCATCTTCACAGGACTGGAGAAATCTCCCATAAAAAGTTTTTTCATCGCACTCTCAGAAATACCCACGGCAAAAAGTGTTTCCAGTATCTGTGATCATTTCTCCTATTTTCTTTCATTTTGTGTCTCGTATTCCACGAATATGCTTGATGACATCTGCATGGATAGGTTCATTGAGGAGACACAGCTGGTAAGTATATTCGTAATTAAATCGCAGAGGATCATTCATTTCCAGGAGATTGTTTTTCTGTTCTTTGAGGTAGTCACAACCCTCAGCAAATACTCAGAGAGATAAGAAAACAAGAGTAATAATGAGATATTTTATTTTCATAAAAAAATATCAAAGATACTACGGAGTAGAGAGCGCTTCTGTGGTGATTCTTCTCGTTTTTTCTTGAGTCAGAATGCTCCAGCTATGATTGTCCCGAGGACGATACTCGTGATGAGTATGTCCATTTTTTTTATTTTATCTTTTGATTTTTTCGGAAACATAATTTTATTCTTCGATATCTTCGATATGTTCTACCTTGACCGTCCTCGCATCGATGATGAGATAGGGGATAGTGATGATGAGCATACCCCTCTCGATAGTCGCACGGATAGTATCGAGAGCGAGATTCTCAGGGAGTATAATCGAGCGAGAAAATGCGCCATAGAAACATTCTTTTACTGGGATTTTGTAGGCCTCGGCATATATCTCAGGCTCTGGTCTATTTCCTGAGATAGTCAGGACATTTCGTGAGATGGTCACATCGACATCACTCCGTGGTACTCCCGCGAGAGGTGCTATCACGAGATATCATTCCTGAGTTTCGAGGATATCAACGGCTATCTGTCATATATCTTCACCATGCGGCTCATCAGTTGACTCGATAGGGATGTCTCTCTCAGAATTTTGACTGAGGTCAGGATGGTGCGGTTTCTTGAGGAATTCAAACATAGATTGATTATATTTTTTTTATCGACTATGCAATATCAGAGCCAGATACTTTTTGGAGTTTTTCAGTCTGTTCATGAGTTCCGAGCATCATGACGATATCATCTATATTTCCCAACATGATAGAAGGGAGATTTGAGAAGTTTTCACCAATTCGATGATCTGTCACACGATCCTGAGGAAAGTTATATGTACGAATTTTCTCACTCCTGTCGCCAGTTCCGACTTGTGCGAGTCGCGCAGAGGAGAGTTCCTTGTTTCTTATTGCCTCTTCATGTGCATAGACTCGTGATCGCATGACAGAGAGAGCCTTCTCTCTATTCTTTACTTGTGAGCGCTCGTCCTGACACTCTACCACTATGCCAGTCGGTATGTGTACCATGCGGACTGCGGACTCGACCTTATTCACATGCTGCCCACCAGCTCATCCAGCACGACTGTAGGTGAGTTCTAGGTCTGCATCGCGTATGACCACCTCGAGCTCGTCTACTTCTGGCAGTATAGCCACCGTCACGGTACTGGTATGGACTCGACCTTTGTTTTCTGTTTCCGGGATTCTCTGAACTCGATGTGTTCCTCATTCGAATTTAAATTTTGAATACGCTCCCTCTCCAGAGATTTTTAGGATAACTTCTCTGATACCTCCCGCATCACTCTTTGATTCTGAGAGAACTTCCACTTGAAAGTGGTTCTTTGTAGCGAAGAGCTTGTAGCACTCTACGAGCTCATGAGCAAACAATCCAGCTTCATCTCCACCAGCACCAGCACGCACTTCCACGATGACATTTTTCTCGTCATTTGGATCTGGAGGGATAAGGGCGATTTTGAGTTTTTCTTCGAGGAGTGGAATTTTTTCTTCGAGCGATGATACCTCCATTTTTGCCATTTCTCGAAGTTCTTCATCAGATTCATTTTGGAGCATTTTCTTGCCTTCTTCGAGGTCGTCATTTGCTTTCTGGAGTTCTTTGTAGAGGCTGACGATAGCATCGAGAAATTTCTTGCGAATCATTGTTTCCTTGAGCTTTTTCTGGTCACTAAATATACTACCCTCAGCGAGGATAGACTCTATACTTTCACTTTCTTCAACGAGGTTCGTGAGGTCAAATTTCATTGACCCATACTATGGAATTTTCCTAGAAATCAAACTTGCCTCGTAGGTAATTGGTAGCGATATCCACCATCTTGGGTTGTTTATCTGCATGAATCCATTCATTGTTATCGACGACGAGGTCTGCATACTGTTCGCAGGGCTCTACATATTGGTGGTATCCAGCCTGTACAAATGTTATATAGAAGAGGATATCATCAGCCATACCAGGCTCACCCATATCAGAACGCGCTTGTCCACGACCCCAGTCACGAATCATACGACGAGCCATACGATTGACCGCGGAGAGCTCGATAAATATGCTCACATCTGTGAGTTCTCTGAGTTTCGGGTCACACAGTCAGAAGAGCCCATCGAGGATGATAAAATCCTTTGGTTTGACTATTTTCCCTAGCTTTCTCTGAGACTTGCCAGTTGGATTATTCCCAAAATCATATTCTGGAATCTGGACTTCTTCACCTCTCTTTAGCGCTTCTATGTGTTTGATGAGGAGGGGGATTTCCAGCGCGTCAGGAGTATCGAAATTTTTGAAGTCTTTGCCCTCAAACTGAACATGCAAATCCTTCGGAAAGTCCGCATCAGGATAGTAGTACATGTCCATGGGGATAGTATCTACCTTGTCTGCGCCGAGCATTTCGATGATTTTTTCTGCGAGGAATCATTTTCCAGAGCCACTTCAGCCGATGAGATTGATGATCTTGGTCATATTATAAAAATCATAAGAAATCCTGTACCATCGATTCCATAAATCGATCCCGATCTACATCGGTGACGACAAATGTATGGGTATTTGGTTGTGCGACATTACGCAGATCAGTGACAGTCTGTCCACGAGTCAATTCACCCTTTGTCTCGACCCGAACTGGGAGAAACTGACCGCGGAAGAGATGAGGATAGATGAGCATAGCTATGACGCTGGCATCATGGACCAGGAATCATTCAGCTCCTGCTGTCTCACGAAATGCCATATTGGTCTTGAAAGTGTGGAGTGTGAGAGCCTCGAGAAATTTTGCCTTCTTCCCCTTCATATTTGAGAGAATTGTCTGCATTTCATGGCGGGTGAATATGAGCTGACTTGTCACATCGAGCGGGAGGAGAACTGTATGATCTGCATCGATAAATACAGTATCTGCTGATTCTGGATCATAGGAAATATTAAACTCTGCAACTGGTGTCACATTGCCAGGAACCCTCACAGCGCCACCCATCATGATGATACGAGCGGGATGTACATGTTTCTTCAGGAGTCTGGCAATATTTGTGAGAGGTCAGAAGGTGAGTATCTGTGTTTCTGGATGTTTCTTGATAACAGTTTCGAGGAGGGCGTCACTCGAGAGTGATATTTTTGGTATTTTTACTTTTGGGAGATATTTACTGGCATTTCAGAGACCATCTGCCCCATGAATATGGCTCGCATCTGGACTTTTGACGATGATATCTGATTTTCCAACAGGGACATCGATGATGCCGAGGAATTCACAGGCACGGAGAGCATTCCGATAGGTTATTTCTGCTCCTACATTACCACCTGTTGTCGTGATGGCGAGGATTCGTATGGTTTTGTTTTTATGGAGTCCGAGAGCCCAGAGGAGTGCAAAGAAATCATCAGCACCAGGGTCACAGTCGATAATCACATGAGGAATTTTGATATTCATGTCTTCATAATGCCATATTTTTGGCTTGTTTGCAACTTTTTTAGACCTTTTTGAAGCGCTCTCTTCCATCCGGTAAAATAGCCATGAAATCCTCTATTGTACGGACAAAAACAGGGTCTTTTGCAAATTCTTCCCCCAAATCTGTGATGGGGTAGAGGGCCCTATAGACGACGAGATCTTGAAGTGTTTCTTTATCCTTCGCTATGCACACAATTTCATACTCTTTTTCACCATTTTTGTAGTGAGTGTAGTGTTCGCCGGTTTGAGGAATTATTCTTGTCATAGAGCGATAGAGAGGGCGAGGAGGGTTGAGCTTTTCTGGCTGGCTGTGCCTATGAGGACACCATCAGTAATTTCTAGAATATGAGCTATATTTGTATCATTCACACTTCAGCCGTAGATGATTCTCTTATTTGTGAAATCTTTCAGTGCTTCACGGAGTATATCTGTGACGATTTCTATATCCTCGAGCGTCATCGTCTTACCAGTTCAGATGGCAAATCCTGGCTCATAGGCTATCACAATTGGTCTCTCTCGTGGCCAGTTCTCGAGCACGGTGAGCTGCTGAGTTATGACTCATTCAAGCGTATCTTCCTCCCGAAGTGGACCAACGCAGAGAAAGGGGGTTGTCGTACCATGTTCCACTGTTTCTATTTCTCACTTAATTACTTCATCTGTTTTGCTAGCGAGTCGCTGTGACATATGACCGATGAGACAGTAGGGAAGAGTTGTCCCTGATGAGATATTTTGAATTCCGAGAGGGAGTCTGGTCGTGAGGGTAGGGAGGAATTCATCACCCGGGAACACGATCCACTCGTAGTCTGGATATATATTTGCCATATCCTCAGTCGTCCTGAGCAAGGCCTGTGCCGATTCTGGTGTCTGTGTATCTTTCCAGTTGAGTGCGATTATTTTCATAAGATTTCATTGAGAGGTATTTCACCGAGGGAATGTATGATATTTGCTCACGACTTGGTATTTGCACGATTCATTTCGTAGATAGTAATCGGTGCTTCAAAGTGAGACTCAGAGAGATTGATTCTGTCATCTACGAAGACCGTTTTATCAGGATTATATGTCTCGATAAGAGTCTTGATGTGCTTGATTTTATTTCTCTCTCGAGTGATATAGATATCTCAGACAAGTGAATCCATACCCGTGATGTGTGTTTTAAGCTTCTGGAACTCCTCGTCTCCTGTTGTGAGAATCACTGTTTGTATTTCTGGATGTTCTCTGAGCTTGATAAAAAACGGCACAACATCATCGTATAGCTGCTCCGACATGCCAGCATTGATAAAAAAAGCCTGCGGATCGGTGATGCCGTATTCCTCCAAAAGTTTCGGATAGACGACGATATCATCAGCTCATCTCCGATACTTCTCATAGATTTCTGTTGCTTTGGCTAGATCTGGAAGCGTCTTCGTACGAAAAATATTTCCCTCACCATAAGGACCATAAGTGTCAGCGAGAGTATTATCGAAGTCGAAAATAAAGAGGAACATAGTAACTAAGCAATAGTAATTTTTTCATCCAAATACACATCCTGAATTGCTTGTATGAGTTCGACACCTTCCTGCATCGGTTTCTGAAAAGCTTTTCGTCCGACGATGAGCCCGTGTCCACCAGCTCGTTTATTTATGACAGCGGTTCTCACTACCTGAGCGAGGTCATCATCGCCGACACTTGGACCACCAGAATTGATCAGACCGACACGACCTGCGTAGCAGTTCATGACCTGATAACGACACATATCGATAGGGTGTTCCCCGATATGTTTTTCATACGCATTTTTATCTTCCTTACCAATACCCAGAGCACTAAATCCTCCATTACAATCTGCCATTTTTTGTTTGATAATATCAGCCTTGATTGTCACACCGAGATGAACTGCTTGACTCGTGAGATCCGTCGCTGTTTCATAATTCACACCGTCTTTTTTAAATGCATTATTTCTCACATAGCACCAGAGAATCGTCGCCATGCCGAGAGAGTGTGCTTGTTCAAAGGCTTGAGCAACTTCGATGAGCTCTTCTCGACTCGTCTCAGAACCAAAATACACCGTAGCACCCACAGCACTAGCACCCATATTGTAGGCTTCTTGCACGCTCCCAAACATTATTTGACGCGGGACTTGTGGGACACTCATGAGCTCATTGTGATTGATTTTGACGATAACAGGTATCTGTCATGCAAACATCCTCTGAACTATGCCCACAGCACCAAATGTTGTCGCGACAGCACTGCAACCGGCTTCGATGGCGAGTCGAAAGATATTTGCTGGATCAAAATAGAGGGGATTCTTTGTAAATGAAGCATTCGCAGAATGTTCTATTCCCTGATCAACAGGCAAAATTGAAAGATACCCAGTATTTGCGAGTCGTCCATGTCCGTAGAGTTTTTTGAGATTCTGGATGACTTTTTCAGATCGATCAGATTGTTCAAATGATTGCATGAAATTTGCTCCCGGCAGAATCAGTGATTCTTTTGATATTTTTGGTGTGAATTCTCCGAGAAGTGTCTCAGCTTCTGTGCCGAGAAGTTTTTCAATATTTGTCATAATGGTATAGTAAATACTTTTCTAGTATAAGGCGTACTCGCTGAAGACAAGGATTTATTTGTGGACATTTTGTCTATTTCTTCGGATGAGAGAAGAGTGTCGAGAGGATGAGGAGGACTCATCCAGTGATTGCTATATCTGCGACATTGAAAACAGAGAAATATTGCACACTGATAAAATCTGTGACGGAACCAAATATTGTTCGCTCGAGGGCATTTAGGAGTCCTCCTGTGAGTATCATGAGATAGCCTGTTTTCTCTCTTTGAGAGAGAGTCTTCCATGATTTCCAGATGAAAATACTAATACCGAGAAGTATGAGGGGAACAAGAAATGAAATCCCAGGCAGGGGAGTACCAAATGCTACGCCAGTATTTTTCACATGCGTGATTCTTAGAATCTCTCAGAGCACAGAAAATTCTGGATCAGACATATTGACCCAGTATTTCGTGAGGATATCAGCGATGACTATATCGATGATGAGGAATATTTTTTTCATGACTACTTCTTCTTTGTAGCTTTCTTCTTCGCTGGTTTTTTAGGGGCTTCTTCTTTTTCAGTTTTCTTTGCAAAGCGTCCAAATTTCTTTTTCCCTGTATCACCTTCAGCGAGCTTCTTCTCGACTATTTCATTGACCGTGAGAGCATCGAGGAGAGATGGATCATCTTTGAATTTCTTTGGAAGAGGGATATTGTCTTTTCCCTGCTTGAGATAGGGGCCAAATTTCCCACGAAGGACCTGGATGTCTCCGTATTCTGCGATGACATTTCATCCGCCAGATTGTTTCGCTGCGATGAGTTCGAGTGCTTGCTCGAGAGTCACATTATAAGCCGTAAATGCTGCATCAGCAGGAATAGAGACATAAGTTTTCTCTATGACGACATACGGACCAAATTTTCCAATAGAGGCTTTCACATCCAGACCATCTTTTTGTCCGAGAGTACGCGGGAGACAAGAGAGCTCTATAGCTTGCTCGAGCGTGATAGTTTCCATATCTACTCCAGCCGGAATGCTGGCAAAAGTTGGCTTCTTGTCTTCAGATTTTTCACCTATTTGGATACATGGGCCAAATCTCCCCATACGGACTGATATTTGCTCTCCCGTTTTTGGATGCTTCCCGAGAATTCTCTCACCTGTGACGCGCTCAGAGCCACCAGCACTTTCTACTTGAGGATGAAATCCTGCGTAAAAGGTTTTCAGCATTTTCTGCCATTGTTCTTCTCCGCGAGAGATTTTATCGAATTCTTCCTCGACATTGGCAGTGAATTTATAATCAATCATCTGTGCGAAATTCTTCTCGAGAAACTCGGTGACGATTCGCGCGAGAGAAGTGGGGAAGAGGTATTTCTGTCTCTTCTCGACATAGCCTCGATCCTGAATAGTTGAGATCGTAGAGGCATAGGTAGAGGGGCGGCCGATACCTTCTGATTCGAGTTTTTTGACGAGTGTCGCTTCGGTATATCGACCAG
>CAYQWU010000005.1:0-20336 GCA_964421335.1 uncultured Candidatus Peribacteria bacterium | reverse complement strand
CTGAGAGTTCATCAACGGAAGCCAGGTATTTGCGTAAATCTGTATCGAGTTCGTGCTCTGAGAATTTCTCTTCATAATGAGAGCGGATATCCTCGAGCATACCTTCCGGGGCGTTCATTTCTCGCAGTATTGTTTCAAGCTGCTCGTCACAGTGCCTGTCAGCATCCTTTTCGACAAGATCCCAGTCGACATCATGAAGTGTACCAACCGCATACCAATAGTCTGCATTTTTACCATTTTTTTCACCAAAATATCGCATACATCGTCCGACTGTGAGATTGTGGTCTTTTGTTGTGGTAGAATATTTTGTGAGTGTTTCCTCGATAACTGGTAAGTCGATTTTTATATGAGCATGTGGATCAGTTTCTTCATTTGTTTTACTAGTTTTTTGAGGTGCTTTATTTGCGATTTTTTCTGGCATTTTAGCGCCCTGATTATCCGGCTTCATAAGTGGAAACATCACAACATCTCGGAGATTGTCTTGCTGTGTAAGGATAGCAATAATACGCTCGATACCCATACCAAAACCTGCCTGAATAGGCATACCATATTCCATAGCACGAACGAATTCCATATCAGCACTCGTTGCCTCCCCGTCACCAGCTTCCTCAGCCTTACTTTGCTCAGCAAAATTTTCCATCTGACGAACAGGATCGACGAGCTCGCCATAAGAATTAATAATCTCCCAACCATTGACTACCACTTGCCACTTTTCACATTTCCGCGGGTCAGCATCACTGATACGGGCCAGTGGAGCGATGATGCTCGGATAATTGTAGACAAAAGCAGGGCCTGTAATAGTTGGTCGGAGAACTTTCTTGTAGAGGTAATCAATCAGTGTCATGGTTCACATCTTATCCATTCCCTCAAACTCTATCCCCTTCGCACGGATATCAGCACGAAGTTTGTCTGCATCATCCGCAGTGTAGGAAGTGATATTGAGCCCACTCGCTTGATTGACTCATTCGACATAATCAATACGAGGCCACGGAGAAGTGAAATCAACCATTCTTGAATTCCCCTCTTTATCCTTCACTTCAAATTTTCGTTCAAGCTTGAGCGTGGTGAAAATATGGTCAAACATCTCCTGAGTGAAATCCATATCCTCATGAAAACTCTTGTACACATTCTGATGTTCGAGCATATAGAATTCCTGGAGATGACTCGGATCAGAGCCTTCATTACGGAAGTTCGGAGCAATCGTAAATACCCGCTCAAAACCTCCAACAGTTGCTTTTTTGAGCTCTGTTTCATTGCAAATACGCAGATAAAAATCGAGATCAAAATCATTGTGATGTGTGACAAAAGGCTGTGCCGCAGCACCAGATGCTGCTGAGGTCATCACAGGACAATCAATCTCCAGAAAATCATGCTTCCAATAAAACTCACGAAGTGTGCGGATAAAATCAGCCCGGAATTTCATACGATCACGCGTTGACTCGTTAAAGATCATATCGAGATATCTCTGTCTGTAAGCAGTTTCCTGATTATCCTCACCTATTCCGTGAAATTTATCTCCGAGAGGTCGTAGTGCTTTTGAGAGAATCTGAAATGAACGAACAAAAACTGTGAGTTCACCCTTGTGAGTCATAAAGAGCTCTCCATGAATGCCCACGATATCACCAGCATCGACATATTTTTCAAATATTTTAAATGCAGAAATTTTTTCTTCTCCCATTTCTGTCATTTCCTCACCATCTTGGCTGAGTAGACAAAAATCCCGAGAAAGAGCGAACTGTATCTGACCAGAAGCATCCTGAAGAGTACCAAATATCAACTTTCCAAAACTACGGATAAACACAATACGCCCCGCAGTATGAACTGTATTTTTTGGATTTGGAATTATCTCGTCTATTTCACGAAACTTCTTTCATTCTGCTTTTATACGAATATCCAGAGCATCTTGCTTATCAGAGAATCTATCCGGATACAGTTTTACTCCGAGAGTTCGGAGGGTATTGAGCTTCTGGAGACGGACTGAGCGCTCGTCATGTGGGTCTAGAGAGGTCATATATGATTGATTGTGGCTATTGTATGAAGTTTTTTGATTTTTTGAAAGGAATTTTTTTCTGGTTTGTTGACAAATTATTAGGTTATATAAAATATATATCATGTTTTGAAGAAAAATAGATTTTTGAAATTATGGTCCAAATCATGGTCTTATAGTAGTAGACATGCAATCAAAGTTTCTTAAAGGCTCTGACCCCACTATGAAACTGCATGTAAGGAGGTTAATACGAAAAATTGGTTTTCATGTTGAGCAATGTATAATTTCCTGAGGTGAAGTAGTTTTTATTGAGTATAAATATAGCTGAGAGACCGTTCCACACATAAGGAATGCTGTTGGGAGATGAGCTCAGAAAACACGAACATGAAATCCCGGCAGTGCTCATATATTAGAAAAGAGAGATGACGGCATATTAGGATATAATGATGATAATCTTTGATATTTAGAGAAGAACAGGTGATTTTTCTCTCACAGAAAATGAAAGATGTTTACAATTGGTGGAGTAAATGCCTATTACTGCGTATCAAAATGTGCAAATAATTTAGATGAAATCGGCTGCAAGGTACGAATAGATGTTGGTCTCACATTAAATACAAACAGGACAACATGAGAACAAAATATATGAAAACTAGATAATCCCAAGCGAATAATTCATTCCCCTTGAATACATCCTGATTTTTTACCTATACTTAGGGGTAAAACTTTCTTGGAATATCTATAAGGCTCTTAGCTGACTGAGAAATCAAAACCCTCTTTCTTTGCATTCGTTACCTTGACAGAAGTAATCTTTTTGCCAATCATACGATCAGCGATTTCATCTTCAATTTTTGTCTGAACATAGCGACGAACTGGTCGTGCACCAAATTCTGGATTATAAGTATCCTTGAGAATTCTATCAACCACAGGCGCAGCCCATTCGAGGGTGACACCGAGGTTTTCCAATCTTTTCTGAAGCTCTGCGAGCTGGAGAGTAATAATTTTTTTGATAACCTTTGTGTCGAGAGGTTTGAAGACGACGACTTTATCAATACGGTTGATAAATTCTGGTGAGAAATATTCGTCGAGACTTTTGACCACTTTTTCTTCGATTTGTTCGAAGTCATCAATGATTCTATCTTTCGTCGCTTCAGTCACATCAAACCCGATTTTTGCAGCAGTAGTCGCAAATTCTTCAGAACCAATGTTTGAGGTCATGACGATAATCGTGTTTTTGAAGTTTACTTTTCGGCCTTTTCCATCACTGATGGCACCATCTTCCATGATCTGGAGGAGGAGATTAAATATCTCTGGATTTCCTTTCTCTATCTCATCAAAGAGGACAACTGAATAGGGCTTCCTTCGTACTTTTTCAGTAAGCATACCTCCCTCTTCAAATCCCACGAATCCCGCTGTCGTACCAATCAGCTTGGAGCCAGAATGACGCTCAGAAAACTCAGACATATCTATTTTTATGAGTGCTTTTTCATCACCGTAATATTCACGAGCGAGGACTTTCACGAGTTCAGTTTTACCTACGCCCGTTGGCCCCAGGAAGAGGAAACTCCCGAGTGGGCGACGCTGATCTGAGATACCAGCCTGTGAACGCTTGATAGTAGAAACAATTGATTTGATAGCTGGGTCTTGTCCGATGATTTTTGCACCCATATGTTTCTCGAGATCCTGGAGCTTTTTGATGTCTTCTGCGGAAAGCGTCTTCATGGGGACACCAGTGATATCATGAACGACTTTTTGGATATCAGCTGATTGTATGTGGTGTCGTTTTTCTCGCGGAATAGTTATCTTTCGACGCTTTTCACGAATAGTATTCTCGATTTCCATGAGCTGATCTTTTGCTCGTGACGCCTTGTGATATTGTTGTGAGGTGACGAAGTCAGTAATGTTCTTTTGAAGTGTTTCTGCTTCGAGTTTGAGAGTTTTTATCTCATCTTCAGCATGGACATAGGTCATGCTCTTCGCACTACATGCTTCATCGATGAGATCGATAGCTTTATCTGGCAGAAATCTCTCGGTCATATAGCGAACTGAGAGCTCGACCGCCTCATCTATAGCATCATCATTGATGATGAGATTATGATAATCTTCAAATGTTCAGCGAAGTCCACGGATGATTTCCGCTGCGACTTCCTTTGATGGCTCATCGACTTCGATTTTTTGGAATCGTCGCTCAAGCGCTGCATCTTTTTCGATGTATTTTTGATATTCAGACAGAGTCGTTGCGCCGATGATGCGGATTTTCCCTCGACCCATCGCAGGCTTGAGGATGTTGGCAGCATCGAGCATCCCCTCCGATCCACCAGCACCGATGATGGTATGTATTTCGTCGATAAAGAGGATGACTTCATTTTCGAGCTTGGTTGCTTCTTCTATGACTTGCTTCATGCGTACTTCGAATTCACCACGATATTTAGTACCTGCAACGAGAGATGTCATATCGAGGACGAGAAGACGCTTGTGTTGCATAGCAAATGGTACAGTTCCCTCTGATATGCGACGAGCGAGACCTTCTACAACCGCAGTCTTACCAACGCCAGGATCACCCGTGAGGACAGGATTGTTTTTTGTCTTACGATTGAGAATAGAGATGAGACGGTCGATTTCTTTTTCTCGGCCAATAATAGGATCTATTTTCCCCTCTGCCGCTTCTTTTGTGATATCTGTACAAAAGAAATCAAGCGCCGGAGTCTGACTATCCTGCCTCTTCTGATTTTGATCTTGGGAATTATTCATCTGAGTAAACATAGGATTTTGCTCAACATCCTCCATAGCGACACCACTGAGGAGTCACTGCTCGAGGACATTCATTATCTTCCCCAGGTCAGGAGTTCCGCCCGTCGTCCCAGTCTGAGAACGATTGAGCTCGATGAGGGATCACTCAAAATCACGAACATTGATACGGATAAAATCAAGGAAATCGAGAAACCAAGAATTACTCTGTTTGATGAGCGCGAGAAGGAAATCCTCGATGCCGATATTCTTTTTTTCAAAACTCGCTGCTACTTTCACACTCGCGACGATGATATTTCTGAGGAGCTCTGATATACCTGTATATTCACCACTTCGATTCACGAGTGGTGCAAATTTCGGATGAGTCATAACATCGAGAAATACCTTTTCATTAATACCAAAATCATTAAAAATTGCGAAAACATGTCATTTTTTAGAACGCAATATTTCCATAACAATGTCAACAGATTCTAGCGAAGAGAAGGATTGCTGTTTTGCTGAGTTTTCTGCGGTGAGGAGGTAGCCTTTGTACTCTGGAGTGAAATTCTTAAACATAGGGGAAATAGGGAAAAAAAGTTGCTAAAAACATAACAATATGATAATCTGCTTCTATATGAAGTACAAATCTTTTTCAATTCTTTTCCTTGCCGTTTCTCTAGTTTTCGGTCATATCACATTTTCTGATGGAGAAAACAACACTCAATCTGGTTCTGCGAGCTGGTGGATGCAGAATATGCCCGAAGCAGCTATTTTGAACGATGTGAGCTCTGTACAATCTGATATATACGAACTCGCCTATTCTGAGCACCGTTTTGCTGATTTAGAAAATACCTTTCTAGAATCACGCCAACTTCTCGGGAAAAACAGAGAAGAACTCGAAGCCTATATAGCAAAAATAGAAACCATGCAAGCGGACATAGAGAGTAATATAGAGAAAAGTACAGAAGAAAAACAACAATTGGAAGCTAATATCTCTACCCTAGAGAAAGAAATCATCCTCATGAAAGAAAGACAAGAGGAAACAAAAAAATATATCAGAAAAATATTCGTAGACAACTATACAGCTTCTTCTGGAGAAAAAACAGATGTGTCTCTTTATGGAACGCTCTTTCAGAGAACATTTGGTTCACACATATCTGAGCAGGATGCTCTCGGCATACTACAGGACTCAGCTTCTCAGCTCCTCGAGAGACAAGAAGCAATCGAATCAGAACTCGCTGAGCTCAGTAAATCTGTTGAAACAAAAATCAGAGCAAAGGAGCAGATCCTCTCTCGACTAGAGAACTATCGAGAAGAACTCACTGATACCCAGGATATGAAAAAAGAAGTCCTCTCAGAGACTATTGCAGAACAAAGTATTCAGAGAAAAATAGAGAAAGTCGCTATCAAAAAACAAACTATTAGTGTAAAAATTGAGGAAAAATTTGCAGAATATGAGAAAACACTCCAATCCAAAGTGACACAATATAATTGTGAAACACGGTGAACCGCTGTATGTGTGTGGCTCCGATGATACATCCAGGCAGAGAAAGACCTCCTCACCAATAAAATAATTACTGATACATGGAGCTGGCCGACACCTCCTGACAAATGATTCTGATACCATTTCCGTGATCAAAAATACTATACCGTCATGAATCAGCACCACACTGGGCTGGATATTATCGTAGCTCCTGGTATGCCTATTCGTACTATGGCAAATGGATATATCGTCATGAAACAAAATCCGAGTGGGAACTTCGCCTGAATAGTGATTGTGAAACATCCTGGATGACTCATGTCGATGTATATAGGTGTTGTCCCTGGGAATAATGCTCTATTTTCTGTCGTAAAAACAGGCGATATCATAGCCACTTCGCGTGAATACTGAGAACATAGCGGAAAGAACAATGTTCACATAGAGCTCTACGAAAATGGCGCACAAATTGACCCATTAGAAAAGATAGATATGTCGACACTCGCTGCCTCTGCAGTACCCGCACGATATGGATGGAAATACATCGATGACCTGAGAAATACTCAAAATACTCCGAGCGTGTCAGCTCTCAAGAAACAGATAGGGTTTTTCCATCTCGAGTGAGAAAATGAGGCTGAGAGACAACAGTCACTCCTGGATAAATATGCGAGCAGTGATTTCTGAGATAGAAATGTCTGGGTCGAGGAAAGTATAGCTGAGAGTATAGATCCGACATTTGTCCTCTGTGTGGGTCTTGCCGAGAGTACGCTGGGGAAAAATCTCACTACCGATGGCAATATAGGAAATGTCGGAAACACCGATAGTGGAGCTCGGAGAGACTATGATGGCCCTCGTGATGGTATCAGAGCTATCAGCTCTGTCGTAAATAACCGATATCTCGGAAAATATACAACGATAGATCAGCTCTCAGGATGGTGAAATCCAATAGGCCCTATCTATGCATCTTCTCAAACCAATTGGCATGAAAATATAGTCAAGTGTATGTCAGCTATCAAGGGAAAATATGTAGGAAATAAGGCCGCTTTTCGTCTCTCAAGAGCAGCTCTCCTGATCTATGAAAGAGAATGATTCACACAGAAACAGGGTTCGTAAAATGTGTATAGAAAATATTTTTAGATAATTCGCAATAGACGAATGCTTCACTCTGACAAAATCGCGTTAGAGTAAACGCATGCAAGAACACAAAGACATAGACTATCCTCTGCTATTTTTAGTACTTTTTCTCATATTATTCTGATCCATTATGATCAGCTCTGTGAGCGTGTATGATTCCTATAGAATAACGAAAAGACTGGTAGAAGCAGGAAGTATCGCGGAACCGAATAATTGGCGTTTCATCCTCAGAAATATCCTCCAGGCAGGCATAGGGCTGGTCGCCATGGTCATCGCGATAAAAATACCCTATTTGTGGTGGAAAAAACATGTAAAAACTATCAGTGTATTTGTGATTATCATGCTCGTCCTGGTCCTCGTATTGGGGGTAAAAATCAATTGAGCCCGATGATGGTTCGATATTCCTGGTATCCCCTTCTCACTACAACCAACTGAATTTCTGAAGCTCTCTGTTATCCTCTCTGTTGCAGCTTTCTGTGCGAAATACAAGAATTTTCTCTGAAATACGACAGAATGATTTATACCCTTTATGGGAATCGTCTGACTCCCCTCTTTTCTCGTATTACTCCAGCCAGATCTCGGGGCGCTATTGATTATCATACCCGTTGCAACGAGTATTTTTTTCGTGGCAGGCTGAAATGTGCGAGTGATACTCATTCTATGAATAGGTGGACTCATAGCATGATCTCTGCTCTATGCACTTGGGAGGTATGACGATCCGGCTGATAGATGACAATTCTCCTACATATACGACCGTATGAATACCTTCGTACAATCCAGTCGCTCTGCTATAGAAAACAACACTATGCATCATCAAAACAAACAAGCCCTCATAGCTATCGGAAGTGGTGGATTCCTGGGATTATGATTCGGTAATTCAGTACAGAAATACTGATATTTACCAGAACCACAGGGGGATTTCATATTCTCCATCATTACTGAAGAGTTGGGCTTTCTGGGAGCATTTACTATTATATGTATATATTTGGCAATTATTTACCGCTGATTTATCATAGCGTCTTTTTGTGAGGAAAATTTTGGTAAATTTGTAGCTTTTGGCATTACGGTTTGGATTTTTTGGCAGATGGCAGTCAATATCAGCGTCAATCTCTCTATATTTCCGAACACGGGTCTCACCCTCCCCTTCGTGAGCTACGGAGGCTCATCTCTGCTCATGATGCTGCTCGCCG
Source organism: uncultured Candidatus Peribacteria bacterium (assembly GCA_964421335.1). GTDB lineage: Bacteria > Patescibacteriota > Gracilibacteria > BD1-5 > JAGOOR01 > JAGOOR01. The sequence continues at coordinate 11,824 of CAYQWU010000005.1, read as the reverse complement.
TGGGTATACTCCTCTCCATATCCCGTACAGTCCCCGCAAACAAAAAAAATATTCGTACTATGATACAATACTATCTCCTACGAAAGCCACGCAGATAATAAGATGATATATTCATTTTTTGTCTAGGGTGAAAATTTGCATCAGGGAGCTATTTAGTCTATACTGATGGAGTATTTAATTATTAATCGCATCCTATGAATGCACTCAAAAGGTACGCATACATCACCATCGGCACACTTGCTACAGCTCGCATGACTCTCGCAGAGATAGAACCAGGTCTCGATCGTATCGATGACGGTCTCAAAGGTCCTAACACTGGCGATCCTATCACTACTATCCAGTCCTTTATTAAGGGGCTCTTGACTCTCCTCGGTCTCGTTATGGTAGCTATGGCTCTCTGGGGTGGTTGGAAAATCCTCACTTCTGGTTCAGAAGATGAAGGAAAGGAAGCAGGAAAGAAAATCATCATCAATGCCATCATCGGTATCGTGGTTATCTTCTTTGCTTGGACTATTACCAATCTCGTCTTCAATATCCTGAGTGGAGATACTATCTCAAATTAGTCTTTCTCAAAATAAAAAACCTCTGCAAAATGCAGAGGTTTTTTTGATATCAATGGGCACGAGCTGACTTCTAAAAATATTTGACATATATACTATTTCATTATCATATGTATTATTGTGAATAAAAAGATATCAAACATTCAGAGATTCCTCACGCTCCTATTTACCGATAAGGATATCGGAGATACTTCAGAGGGGCCTGAGAATGATACAATAAAGGAGTTAGAGGTTCCTCGGTTAGAAGAAAAAATAGTCAAAATAGCACCAAAAGATATCTGACCAAAAGCTGAAACAGTAACTACAGTCGTCAAAGAAGAAAAAAAAGAGAAAAAAACAGGAGAAGAATTCATAATACTCTGAAATAATGAAGAAAATGGGCCTGTCTCTGTCGATACAGAAGCTCTCAAGCGACATATTCTCATCGTAGGAATGACAGGAAGCGGTAAAACAACGATGCTCGAGAGGATGATTCTCCAGGACATAGACGCTGGGAGATGAGTCGGACTCATAGATCCTCATGGTGATCTCTACGAAAAAATCCTTCACCAGATTCCAAAATCTCGTAGTAATGATGTTGTCCTCTTCGATCTCACTGATGTCGAATACCCTATTGGTTTCAATATCCTCGAAAATACGCACCATCAATTCCCCTCTCTCATAGCGAGCTCCCTCGTCTGAGTCTTTAAAAAAATATTTGGATACAGTTGGGGCCCTCGACTCGAGTATGTCCTCAGGAACGCTACTCTCACACTCCTAGAACGCGATGGAAGCACTCTACTTGATCTCACATTGCTCCTCTCAGATGAGGAATTTCGGAGGAATTATATAGCAAAGGTGACAAATCCTTTTCTGCGGAGATTTTGGGCAGATGAATTCAATAGCCTCAGTAGTACAAAGCAAACAGAAGTAGTCAGTCCTATTCTCAATAAGGTGGGGCAATTCCTCTCAGTGCCTCTTATCAGAAATATCGTGAGCCAACCTCAGTCAGGATTTTCTCCTCGATGGATTATGGATAACAAAAAAATATTTCTCGCAAATCTCTCAAAATGAAAAATAGGTGAGGATGTGAGTGATATGCTGGGATCCCTCCTGGTCTCGAAATTCCAACTCGATGTCATGAGCCGTGCCAATACAGAACCAGAAAAGAGAGAACCTTTTCGGCTCTATGTCGATGAATTCCAGAACTTTGCGACTGATAGTTTCACAGATATTTTCTCAGAAGCACGAAAATACGGTCTCGGGCTCGTGATAGCTCATCAGTACATAAACCAGGTCTCTACGCACCTCATGGATGCCATTATGGGCAATGTAGGGAACATGGCAGTGTTTCATATAGGATCGACCGATGCGAAAATGCTGGCACCAAATATGAGCAATACTCTCTCACCACAAACCCTGGTAGAACAACCTCTCTATAATTTCACACTCAAGACAACACAGAATGGTCAAAAAACTGTGACTCATGGCAAGCTCATACAACCGGCTCTCATGCCTCCTCGAACTGGTATACAAGACGCGGAAAAGCTACAAACAGTTGTCCGTGAAAAGTTTGCAAAAGGTCGTGAATTCGTAGAAGGAAAACTGAATACCAAGATGCAATAAGTATTTACTGCACATTAACAGTGTGCACCTGAGTTGTCACATTCTTCTGAAAGTCTGTCACCTGAATACTAATAATATGCTTCCCGACGGCTATGTCTCATGGGCTCTTCAGTGTAAAGCTATATTTTTTGACCCCTTGAAGTGTGCCATAGATGACATCATTGACGAATATCTGAATCTTTGAAACATCGCTCTGGTCGTTAATTGTGCCCGAGAGAACGACTTGCTGACCTGACTTGATGTTTATAGTGGCAGGATTGTCAGTTTTAATAGTCGGATTTGCTCCATCCTTACTCAGTAGTTGAACACGATAATTACGAGAAGTACTGTATCAGAATGTATCGATAACACGCACTGTGACGACCTGACTCGCACCGTCACTCGCACTCAAGCTAAATTCTGCTTTTACTGTCCCCTCTTTCTGGTTGTTGAGATTGATTCATCTGTATATCTTGTCATTGATAAGTATCTGAGCTTCCTTCATAGGATGTTCAGAGGTAAATGTTATCTCTATAGGATAGAGACCAGCGAAGAGCTGAGAATTATCAGTGAGAGTAGTGGTAAATTGTGGTATACTCTCAGACGGTCTTTCACAGATATTTTCTGGCTTGGCGACCACCATCATCATCTCTTCTGTGAGTCAGAGTTTTTCGATGAGATACTTCCGTCCTTTTTCACTTCCGAGCCATGCATCTACTGGCTCTCTCCAGCTCGGATAGCTATCTTCTATAGGAAATGCTTTATCGAGAATGACTGCATCACGAATAGCTTCTTTGGGAGTTGCATCACTGACGCGACCATTACACAGGACATCGACTTGTATTTTTTCAGGATTGAAACTCTTCAGTATCTCTGGTTTTTTACCATTGATATAAAGGAATTGACCGCTACCTCCGACATCAGAAGGTTTCACGAAATCTTGTTTTGGGAGATCTGTGTGAGCGAAATCCATGAATTTTTTCCATATGAGGGCACTCGATTCCATACCACTCGCTCGTGCACTCGCAGGCTTCCCATCAGTATTTCCAGTCCATACAACTGTCGTGTATTGTGGAGTATATCCGACAGTCCAGAGATCTCGTGGGAGTGTCGCTTCTCATACTTTTTTACTCGATGTACCTGTTTTGACAGCAGCTTTTCGTCCACCGACAAGAGCGAGGAAATTATTCCACCCTGCAGGTCTCGCGCCGTTATCAGCGAGGATATCCGTAATCATGTACGCAGCAGCTGGTAAGACAACTTGTGTTGGCGTTGGAGGATCAATTTTTATCTCATTTCACTGAGGATCAAATATCTTGAGAATAGGATTAGGTGGAATGAGCTGACCATTATTGGCAAATGCAGCATACGCAGCAGCAAAATCTATACCACGAACCTCTGCAGAACCGAGGACGATAGGTGGTCAGTAGAGATTATTTGCTTCTCGTTTTTCTATAGAATTCAGTCCCAGGCCATGGAGATAGCCTACGAGGTCATGCTCCTGTTCAACTCCAGTATTTGCAGATCATTGGGTTGCCATGTAGAACATCTTGACAGCAGGGATATTTCGTGAAGCATCGAGAGCAGTACGGATAGTCATAGGTCAGAGGAATTCTCCATCAAAGTTTTTTGGCTTGTAGGTACCAAAATTCATCTCCACATCAAATATAGGAGTATCTGTACTGAGTGAATTTTTCTCAAATGCACGAGCATAGATAAGAGGTTTCATACTCGATCCTGGCTGCTTGAGTGATGTCATGATATTTACTTCCCCATCGATATCTTTGTTGAAATAATCCTGTGAACCCACCATAGCTACGACATCTCGATTATTGGTATCGAGAGCAACCATAGAGCCGTTATTTATGCCGTAGTTTTTGAAGGTGCTCGCAGCATAGGATTCGATGATTTCCTCAGCTTTATCTTGGAGTTTTGGATCAATAGTGGTATATATCTTCCATCAACCCTGTTGAAAGAAATCCTCACCGTAGAGACTCACCAGATAATCCTTCACATAGAAAACGAAGTGAGGATACTTGATAGATTCTTTTGGATCCTGGAAAGCATAATCCAGCCCTTGGACAAATGCATCCTTGTACTCTGTATCATTGATATAGCCATCTTCATACATACGCATCAGGACTCGATCTTTACGACCTACTTCGTATTCGACTATGACGGTGGATGATATGTTTTCCTGGACAACCTTTGTAGAGAGCTGGAGACTATTGAAAAATTCTAGGAGGTCTTTTTTTGCTACAGTGAGACAATCAGTTCAGAGCTTTTTTTCAAACTGGTTTTTTCAGATAAATGGAGCCAATCCGCAAACTCGAGAAAATCCGCGTTCGCTCGTAAAGCGAACTCCCGAGAGTGCTGTTTTAAATGTCTGGAAAACAGCAGGATTACTCAGGGGATCCACTTTGACGATGCCCTCCTCAGTCCCCTTGGTATCATGATAATATATATATCCCATCAATCTATCCCTGCGAGAATACGGATTGTACCCTGTTGGAGTCTTCGGTAATGAAGCTATAACAGATGATTCGAGGATGTTGATGTCCTTCGCTGGTTTGCCGAAGAATCGACGCGACGCCTGCTCGACACCATAGGAGTTGGAACCGAAAGAAATCTTATTGAGGTAGAGTTCGAGGATTTTTTCTTTTGAGAAACGAATATTGAGCTGGAGAGAGAGTATTATTTCCTGTACTTTACGACGATAGAGACTCTCGTTCATGAGGAGGGTATTCTTGATGAGTTGTTGGCTCAGAGATGATCCACCAGAACAGCGACCACCGAGACTACAGGTAATACCAGCACGAGCAATACCAAAAATATCAAATCAAATATTGCTAAAAAATCTCTGATCTTCCATAGCAACGAGAGCATTGACCGTGTGCTTAGATATCTGATCGTAGGGGATATATTGACGATTTTCATCTCCACCATAGATAGTGTAGAGCTGATTCCCTTCTCTGTCATAGATGATGCTACTCTCTTTGAATGATGTCTCTATCTCTGAGATAGACGGCATACCGAAGAGAAATATTGCATAAAAAAGGAGGAATCAAACTCCGGCAATTATACCAGACCAGCGTCGGAATTTTGGATCTTTCGCGAGGTACTGAAGACGGTACCAATGTGAGGTACCTGTGATGAGATTCCTGCGGATACGATTATTGCGTTGAGGATACATATTTTATTGGAAATAAAGTGATGCGTCACGACCGAGCACGAGCTCATAGGGAACAACCATGGAGATTTTTTCCGCCTCTGTGGCTTCTCGTTTCTCTCCTGAAAATGCCAGGCCCATAGCCGCGAGAAGAATATTATCAGACTGTATTATAGATGAATTGTATCGAATAAAAGTCTTTTCTACTTTTTCAGTTTGATTCTTTATCTGGGTCTCGTCAATAGGAATACCTATTGATCTGAGCTTGAGGGCTATTGTCAGAGCGAGATTGGTCTTCCCTGAAGCATTGACCACAGCGAAACCTGGCTCTTTCTGAAGAGATGGGTACTGAGTAATGATTGAGACAAAGAGACGGATAGTCTCGTAGGTATCTGCCGGGGTTGTGCTTACTTTCTTGGGAAGTAAGACGGACATACCGTTAAATCACTCTCGCCCAGGACTATAGATGAGACCTCCTGGTTCACAGAGCTTGAGAGCATTGAAACAAGAAGCATCGAGAGCATATCCATGAATGTTTTGTTTTTCTACCTTTGAAGCAATTTTTGCGAATTTATACATATCTTTGAGTCCTATATTGGTCTGTACAGAATCACTCAGAACAGAGTAGATTCATTCGAGTTTTGTCGGAGAGGACAGTATCTCGAGAGAGCTCATCTTTTCGCGAAGAGCCTGGATGACGAGTTGCTGTCTCCTCGAACGATCAAAATCACTGGTAGTATGACGACTTCTCGAATATTTGAGAGCCTTATCCCCATCAAAATGCTGAAATCCTGCTGGGATACTAACAACGGTATATGAATAATTCGCTGCGGGATATTCAGGATCGTAGAGACGCTCAGGAACTTCGATATCCACACCACCTACAGTGTCGATGAGTTTCTGAAATCCTGTAAAATCAATGAGCATATACATACGGATATCCTTACCCGTTATCTGGCTCACCATTTCCATGAGCTGATTCATGGCCGCTTCTTCTCAGAGAGATTTCTTTGTGCTAGAATACACTTCATTTATTTTGACACGACCGAGTCTCTCGGACTGAACGAGGAGATCTCGAGGGATAGATACGGTGACGAAACTATTCTCTGATTTATTATAGTGAGCGAGTATTATCGAATCAGTGAGATCTGGGGCACTATTTCCCCTTCAACCTCGGCCGAGAATCAGGATATCCATATCCCCAGTATTTTCTTCACTCCCTGGTGAAACAGTTCAGGACTGATTAAAAATGCTCAAAATACTTGAAGTATCAAAATGAAATGAGAAAACTCTCGGAAGTGCCAGAGATATAGAAAAAAGTGCACAAAAGAGAACTATCGTGAGGAGAACCGTATCCCGAATAACGTGATTCTTGGTCGCCTTTTTATATGATTCAAAAAAATACGCCACAAATCATGCATCATTTTTTTTCTCGGGAGAGTGTTTCTCGTCATGGTGTTTTGTTTTTTCTGATTTTTTTATAGGTGAGCGCGAGATGTTCTCTTCTCGGCGAAAACGATTATCCATAGTTGTGTATGTTTGTTATATTTTTTTTGCAGTATTGATATCGTAGAGGATAGGTGCAGCGAGACAGATAGAAGAATATGTCCCTGTTATGGTACCGAGCAACATCAATGTCGTGAAACCTATAAGCGCCTCAGGGCCAAAAAAGAGCATACAAATAAGGACAATAACGAGTGTCATAGATGTATAGAGAGAACGCCTCAGACTGATCTGGATAGATTCTTCAAAAATTTGTTTCGTACTGCGTTTATCTCCAGATTTTTTATTTTTATAATTCGACCGTATGCGATCGAGGATAACGATAGTATCATTAATACTAAAACCGAGAATCGTCAGAATAGCCGTCACAAAAAATGTATCAACCTTAAGCACTGGGAATATCATGCCGAGAGCTATAAACATACCGCTCGAGACAACAATATCATAGAAAAGGGTTCCCAGAGTGATCGCGCCGAAAGAGAAATTAGAAGCTCACTCTATGGATTTACGGAAAGCAAACATGAGATAAATCGCGATAGATATCAGACAGATAGTGAGTGTCAGATAGGCACGATCGAGGACGAATTTACCAAACGAGTTACCAACGGAAACAAAAGAAAGCTCAGAGACAACAATATCATGTCTCTGGAAAAAACCTGGGAGAGATGTACGAATATCAGTCACCTGCTTTTGTGCGAGTTTGATATCAGATTCTGATACAAGCCCTATATCCATACGGATATCACTCGTGTTTACAGAATATATGAGAATATCAGAAACGATATCCTTTCATTCAAACATATATCCGTCAAGGATCTCTGACCGTACTTCCTCGAGCTTCATCTGTGATACTGGAGCGTCAGCAGAGTAGGCCACTTGAAGTCCTCCAGTCATATCTATACCATAATTCTTCGGGATAAAGAAAAAGGATAAAAACGATAAGAAAACAAGTGTTCACGAAATAATGTAGAATTTTTTTCTATTAGCTAAGAAACGCATAAAAATTATTAGAGAAGAATAGATGGCTAGAGTGTACAGTTTTTCAGTATTTCGCAACATGATTTTGTTGACTCTTTTCCTTTTATCTCTGGCTTCTTTTAGAAGAGTCGCATAACTGTATTTTCCTCTATTTGGACGACTCACTGAGATATCAATTTCTGAAGTATACGAACAGTTGCTTCTACATCATAGATGGCACTATGGGCTCACTCGAAATACTCACCAAAAAGTTTCTTATAGAGTTCATTGAGTTTTGGAAATTTGTATCCGATTCCCCTCCCTGGTATAGCGCAAAAATCCACTGTTGTTTTCATTGTACAGAGAGTCTTTTGAGGATTATAGTCTCATCGACGACTGAGTCTCTGGAGTTCATAGTTGATGACCGATTCATCGTATTCGATATTATGTCCGACGACCATGTCTGCACTATTGAGATAGGAAAGAAAAGTATCGATTTGCTCAAATACAGGAGGTTTCTCAGCAACATCCTTATCATAGATGCCGTGTACCTGGCTCGCTCAAAATGGGATAGAGATAGGTGGTTTCACATAAGCATCGATACGATCGATTTCTCTGAGGGTTTTATCAGGTTGTAGCTCGAGAAGAATACCAGAAAACTGCACAATGTATGGCTGTACCTCGAGAGGCCCTTCCCGCTCTACAAATCCAGTGGTTTCTGTATCAAAGACAAACAGTTTCATATGAGCTGCATTGTATAAAAAAACCCAGAGACGCAAAAAATTTTGCAATTCTAGGGCAGGCACTATAATCACCCTCATGCCGCGATAGCTCAGTTGGTAGAGCGCATCCATGGTAAGGATGAGGTCACGGGTTCAACTCCCGTTCGTGGCTCCAGAAATATATTAGGTATAATACAAAAGTTTGTATCCTCTTACAGTAAGACAATGAAAAGTATTCATGAATTGGAAGTAACATGATGTTGGCACGTCCATGAAAAAAACTGGCAATGACAACCTCTCAACCCAAAGACTTTTGATAAAGTAAGAAAATGCGTGCGCGAATGTACCCTTGCAAAATGATGACTGAATGCTAATTGTGCTCATACAAATAACCACCCAAATAACGCAGATGAGATTTTTGAAGCCTGACTCAGTCGTTACAAGCCTATAGGAAAGACTGCCCTGCTGGAAAGATGGAAATTTTTAGGTCAACTGAACTCTCGAGTTGATCAACTACATAGATTTGGAAATGGTGGAAATCTGGACAAAATTTCTTGGGATTATGATCTTCTGAATGAACGACGAGCAGATTCAGAGGATTTATCACTTAAAGAGGCTGTATATTTACTTTCGGAAGATGATCCTCTCAAAATAATTCTTCTCTGTGCTGGATCAATGTCTCAACAGAATCATTATGTAGATGAATACTGGGAACTTTTAAAAACAGCAGAAGAAATTTTAGTAGAGCGAAAAGGATTTTTATTAGATTGAGTAAAGATGAAACAATCTCCGAGGATTCTTCTTACGCCCCTATACGCTTCAGTTTAGATTAAATCTTCCTCCCCAATTCCACCGCGATAGCTCTCTGAGTATCGCGTTTTTTGAGAACTTCTCGTTTATCGTATTTTTTACGACCTTTCCCGAGGGCGATATTCACCTTGATAAGGTTTCATTTGAAGTAGATTCTCGTAGGAATCAGAGACATTCCTTCCTCCCCTGTTTTTTGTTCGAGTCGGAGCATGACATTTTTGTGGAGGAATAGTTTCCTATCTCGCTTGACTCCGACATCAGCATCCTCTGCAAATTTGTATGGGCTCACATGCATGCCCACGATTCTCGCGTGTCACTTGTGAATGATAACATGACTTCCCTTGAGTTGAGTTCATTTTTCTCGCATACTCTTCACTTCCCAACCAAAGAGCTCAATACCTGCCTCATGCTCCTCGATGACATCGTAGTCAAAGAGGGCTTTTTTATTTTGAGCAATTTCTGAGGGGGATATTTTTTTCATTATTGTTTATCGAGATACCTCTGCAGTATAATACTTGCTGCTATATCATCAAGGTGTTCATCTGATTGGAGCTTGCCAAGTGACTCTTGAGCTTCAAAAGTCGTGAGGTCTTCATCCTGGATCTCGATCTGCACACCAGGAGCAGCTTTTTGTATCCGTGCGATAGCTTTTTCGAAGAATTTTTTTTGCTTGCCATAGGCATCATACCCTATCGCCTCCCCTATCACGATAGTTTTTACTTTCCGTTTTTTTATCAGCTCTGGGAGTTCTATGAAAAATTCTTCATGGTCATATATGGCATGTGGGATAGCAATCCCTATCTCGGCGATAGCGACTCCGATATTCCGAGTTCAATAATCAATTCCGAGGTACATATTAGCGAATATCAAGAATTATCTGAGCGTATGCATCAGTGGAGAGGTCTATATGGACTGTGTGTTTCCCTGCTTTTTTGATGTTTTTTTCATCGAGACGAATCATATCAGGCAAGAGTGTCACATGAAATTTATCTCGAATTTTGGCAACCAGCCAATCCTGATCCACGGTCTCTGACAGATGTCATGCCTTGTGAGGAATTTCGATAAGGAGAACCTTTTCATGGAGACGCTTCACGATATCAAAACGATTTGTATAAATTTTAGCCTTTTTCTCATCCTTCGACGGTACAGCTTTGTATTCGCGAGCAATTCCTTCTGGGAAGAGTTTATTTTGAGCATAAGTCAGTGAGACTTCTTTTGTCTCACCTTGCTTGCCTACGCCAGCAGTTGTTCGAAGAATTTCGACGGTTATTTTTCAGTTTTGAGCCATATGGTAAAAATTACTTTCTGAAACAAATTATAGCGTTTGAGATTAAACAGCCAATAAAATAAATAATTACAGCATTGAGTATCTGGAAAATAAATGGATTCAATACATTATTTGGAGATAACAAAGAGAATGATGTCCACGGCATAGCTGTGAACAAAGCAACTAATCAACAAAATGACTGATCACATGTAAAGGCATATACATCTAATACAACGGTGATAACAAGAAATATACTCGCAAGTACAATACCAATTCTTGATTTCATTATCATGATCATTAATTAAGAACTGCTTTTATTCTCCTCACTCCTGCTGACGAGGCTTCTTCTTTTTGGATTTTAAATATTCCCATTTTCGAAGACTCCTCGACATGAGGTCCTCCACAGAGCTCTTCAGAATAAGTGATACCATCATCCCCTACCATCTTGTACACTTTCACTGTTTCAGGATATTTCTCCCAGAAAGCACCAAGCACGCCACGAGAGCGAGCATTGTCCTTTGGCTCTTCGGTCATCGTGACAGTGAGGTGGGCCTGAAGTGCTCCGTTGACATAATCTTCCACTGATTGAATTTGTTCTGATGTCATCTTCTCCGGATGAGTGAAGTCAAAACGAAGCCGCTCAGGTGTAATATTGGAACCCGCTTGCATCACATGTTCACCAAGTACTTTTCGGAGACCAGCAAGCATCAGATGACACGCTGTATGGAGAGAGATGGTGATATCACTGTGATCTGCAAGTCCCCCCTTGAACATACCAGCAGAAGCCGTACGAGAGAGATCTTGGTGAGCTGTCATGGCTATATCAAAATCTTCTTGAAAATTCGCAGGAAGAGTTCAGCCATTATCGATAATTTCTTCTCGAATCATCTCAACTGGCAAGCCATAAGTCTCAAAAAGCATAAAGGCTTCTTTTCCATCTATTGATTTCAATTTTGAGAGTTCACGAAATCCATTTTTAATGGTCTTCTGAAACTTCGCTTCTTCCATCGTGATTTCATCGATGATCACTGTTTCATTATTTCTGACAGACTCATACACATCCTGATAGATATGAATGAAATCTCTTGAGACTTGAGCAAGACAAGCATCTTCGTGACCCATCTTGTGTGCTTCACGGATAGCTCGACGGATGAGTCGACGGAGGACATATCCACGGTCAGTATTGCTCGGTTTTACTCCATCAGATATCATGTGCACAGCAGTACGGAGATGATCTGCGATGATACGGGCA
>CAYQWU010000004.1:16199-24341 GCA_964421335.1 uncultured Candidatus Peribacteria bacterium | reverse complement strand
CTCTTTCTCACGATGTACCGCATCTGTTCAAATTTATCCCGAAGGATTCCACCAATAGCTACACTAAGAGCACATTGTGACCCTACTAGTTAGGGTTTTTTTGCGCCCTTTTTTGTATTAGAAACCCTTTACAGGATTGATAAAGTGATAATATGTTTGATACCATTCCTCCTATGGGGATGGGACACTATTGGGACTTTTGAAAAACTCGGTAATTCCCACTATTTAAGACCTATTCAGCCGACCATAATATTGGATAAATTTCCGATAAATTCACTTGTAATGTCTTAACTGGAGCATGCTATTAACTCTAGCTTCTCTTTGATGTTTTTCCATTTTGGATATTTCTCATCTAAATACTGCCAAAATTTTTTGCTGTGATCTTTGTATTTGAAGTGACAAAGTTCATGAACAATAACATAATCAATACCATACTTTAAAGATTATCTCATTTTAACAAGAACTCTAATTAAAAATTGGTATCAAATGCAGTATGATTGAGCTATAATAGTTTGAGGATTTTTTTTGATGTATATGCTAGATTATATTATCCCACTTAGTGCAAGTTTTGTGCAGGCTAACCTAGACCGGAGGAAACTATATCTTGCTGATAAATTAATACCGTGCAGGGGCTTATCTGATACATAGTAATAGATTTGTTTTTTTATTTTCTCATTGAGTGCGCTAATGACGGGATAGAGCTCCATTTCTAGACAAGAATACCCATCTTGAACTTCATTTTTGAATCAAGTTTTTGTTTCTAATAATGGTGAATCCACGCATGTAAAATTCAATTTCTTGAATTTATTTGCAAGTACCTGATTATTAATATCTAGTTCAGATCAAAGATACCTTGTTTTGACCGGTTGAACAATTTCACCCATTTTACATTCATCAATCATACTCCCACATTTACCATACATGCCAAATATTTTTATTTTGTATTCTGAAATAATCATTTTTATAGCTTCAGATAATATATGTGGATTAGACCAGCTAAAATTTATAATTGTCTGATCTTTTAAGAAAATCAATTGATATGAAAGTAAATCGTTTCAATCAATTATAGACCACGGGGATAAGATTGTATCTTTAAAAACTGTAGAATCATTTTCCCTAGTAGAAAATAACACATAATCTGCAAACCAATAATCTCTGTAAATTTTCTCTGATAAAATTTCACCTAACTTAGCCTCACAATTTTCTATTTTATTAAAAATGCTTTCAGCTATCTCTATTCATTCCAATGAAGGCATTTTTCCTTCGTGATAGATTTGTTCTGTAACATCAGGATCAAGAAGCAATCTCTCTTTGAAAATTTCCTCTTCAATAACTGCAAGTTGTGCCCTATGTATGATGTAATCATTTAATGATGCTGTATTTATACTTTCCCTAGAATCATCTAAGAATCCTGGTTCATAGTGCCTTCTGAGCAAAAAATTATAGTTAGGCATACTCCCTATCAAAATAGATGTAATTGAGGGTTTTTCTCTCAATCGATCATTTACGCCCAAAAACCATTTACTCAAATTCTTCTCTTTATGTTGATTTTTTGAGCAATTTTGAAAATTTATTTTTCTACCCGTGAGGTTAGATAGTATTGAAACCTCTACTTCAATATGTTTATTTCTTAGTAATCCTTCTATAGGCGTTATAAAAAGAGTTCCGTCGGTAGGATTAAAATACAGCTCGTATCTGTGATGATGTATTTTTTTGACCCCGGTATCAACTAATCCATTACTATTATCTAGTATGACTACATTATTTATTTGCTCTGGCTCTATTCGAAAATCGTCAAAAATATATCTCAAAATCTCTTCTTTTGTCATTACATTATCCTCAATTATGTTCTCTATATCTAGTGGCATAAGTGGTAATTAATATTACATCAAACCTAGATAGATATTGATAGGCCATCATATGCATATTCAAAAGAAATATCATTATTTTTTTTCTTAAGCTCTCAATAATACTTCATTCCACCCCAACGTTTAACCTCAACTTCTTCTATGTGTGTTAGTACAGTCCTTCAAGGTCCATATAAACGAATACGATTCATTAATGTGTCAAATGAAATTTCTGATTTTAATTCTTCTGAAAGAATTCAACACTCATGAATAAGTACATCTAGATTAATAAAATAATCCTTAAGTATTTCTGGTGTAAATTCGATAGTTTCACATGGAGCATACATACATTTTTTTTCATTACTTGCAAACAAATACCCATAAGTATGTGATTTGGGTCAATTAAATCAAACAGCAGTTATTGTTATATTTTGAATATTTACAGACTCTCCGTGTTCAATATATTCAATTGTCGCCATTTTTTTTGTGTCAATAAGATATGATATGGTGGGGTAGTGTTTTTTTAGATCTTCGTGAACAGATTTTGGAAGGTGTATAATGAGAGAACCAACAGTTTCTCTTTTATAAAAATCAAAAGTGCTCTCCAATAGGATTCTTAGTCAAAATGTATGATCAGGATGCCAGTGAGTAATAAATAAATGTTCAACTTCTTTCACACCACTTCTATACAAAGAGTCCCCTATATCTTCAGGACAATCAACTAGTATTTTAGCATCTTCAATAAATAGTGAAGAGTGATTTCGTTTTAACATGGGGTTGAGACGAGCCTCTTTACAGTTTTCGCAAAGACAGCCAATTCTTGGAGTTGGTATTGCTCAGCCGGATCATAGAATAATGAGTTTCATTTTTTGTTATTATTGACTTATGTTTGCTTTTACCACTTGAAGATCTGCATCATCAATTTTTTTAAATAATATTGCGCTTTCCTGAATTGACAATGGGTACGTATCTGGAAATTTTTCTAAATTTTGATAAGTGAATTTTTCATCTTTAGGTACGCCAAATGTTGCTAGTATCTTTTTAGCAGTATCGGGCAAAAATGGCTCCATCAGGATGGTGGTTTTAATCAAACAATCAATAGATACGTTTATTATCTCCTGAGCAGCTTTTTTATCCGTCTTTATCAGAGTCCATGGAGCATTGTCATGAATAAATTTATTATTTTTTTGAAAAATCAAAAATAACTCCCTGAGAGCATCTCTAAACGCATATTTTTCAAGAAAGCTGGAAATTTCACTTCACTGTGTAAGAATATAATCTCTTAATTCGGCATTTATAGAATTTGAATAATCAGGACTATCAACTGTTCAATTAAAATTCTTTGCACAGAAAGTTGTAATCCTATTTAATAGATTTCAAAGCACATTAGCTAATTCATTATTACGTTCTTTAAATTCATCCCAAGTAAAATTGGAGTCTTTTTTCTCCGGAATACAATGAGTCAGATAGTACCGTATTGTATCACTGTTAAATAGATCAACAATCTCATGTAGCCAGACTGCATGATTACGACTCGTTGAAATCTTTGCATTTTCAAGATTCAAAAACTCATTTCCTGGAACATTTTTTGGTAAATTATATCATCCATGTGCCATTAAAAGAGCTGGCCAAATTATTGTATGAAAAACGATATTATCTTTTCAGATAAAATGGACTACATCAGAATTGTTTCATTTATCCCAAATTGTTGAGAATTCTTTCATTTCATCTCTGTCCTCACAAAGTTCCTTAAGAAACGAGATATATCCAATTGGTGCCTCAAACCAAACATACATTTTTTTTTCGCTGTCCCCTGGAATAGGTATGCCCCATTTAATGTCTCTAGATATACTTCTATCGTTTAATCATTCTGTAAGCCATTTTTTTGTAGCTGATAAAACATTTGGCTTCCATTCTCATTCTTTTGTCTTTATCCATTCTTCAAGTAGAGTCTGAAATTTACTCAAGAGGAAATAGTAATTATAGGTCTCTTTAGTTGTAACTTTATCAGATGAGCACATCTTACATTCAGGATCAATCAAATCGGTAGGATTTAAAAGTTTTCCACATTTTTCACATTGGTCTCATCTTGCTCAATCCGATCAGCAATTAGGACATGTTCCTTCTACATATCGATCAGGTAAAAAATTATCACAACCATCACAAAAAGCCATATTTTCTGCTCTTTTTTCAATATATCCTTTATCTTGCAAGATCGAAAAAAAGCTAGATGCATTTTTCATATGAGTTGCTGAATGTGTCTGAGAAAAAATATCGTAACTGATTCCAATTTTTTCTAAAGAGCTGATTATGACTTCTTTATATTTTGTAACAAGTGCTAATTCCTGAATTCCTTCTTTTTTTGCCGCTATTTCTATCCCCACACCATGATCATCGGTTCAACAGAGTGTCACCACATCATGCCCCATGATACGAAGAAAACGAGCATATATATCTCCTGGTAAATGTACTCAAGCAACGTGACCAACATGAAGTGGTCAGTTAGCATAAGGAAGGGCGGCAGTTATGAGATGTTTTTTAGTCATATATAAAGTGGTAACTAAGTAAATTATGAAATGGTTGATTTAAATTTATCAAAATATCAGGGCGCAATAATCTCTATAACTTCACCCCTTAAATTTACAATACTACGAGTTAATAGATGACCAATTTGCCTTTTTATTAAGTTCCCCAGGTAATCTATTACAAACAGATTATCTCTTTTGTACCCAAGATAATCTTCTCATTCTTCTCAATTTTCTCAGACTGTCAACGTACTCAGGATCTCGTTAAGAGTAAATTTTGTTTTATTAATGATAATAATTGCCATTAAAACGATATTTTTTTCTGCTGAGGTGAGATAATTTTTGTATTTATTAAAGTTGACTCAAAAAACAAAATGAGGAGTGGTTAGTGCATTGAGAATGAGTCTCTTTTTGATTGGTAAAGAGGATAAAAATGCCTGAGTCTTTTCAATATTTGGAATAATCATACGACCGTCAGTAAACTTGAATCAACCTAAATTTATTGCAGATTCAATTTCTTCGTGTGTTGCTAGTATTTTATTACCAAAAGGCACTTCTTCGTCTAATGGAATCCCCTTTTTTTCATAAAAATCAACTATGTACGCAATTAGAGATCGTAAATCTTGCTCAGAGTATTTTTCTAAACCACAAAAAAAATCTAAATCAGAATTCTCACTAAATGAATGGCTAGGATATGATCAATAAACACATCAAAAAAATTGATGTGGGCTTATAGCTTTTTCAATTCACTGAGTGAATTCTGAAAGAAAAATATTTGATTCTTGCATATTAAATTATTAAATAGCCTGTCTTCACAACATTCTTACATATTCGATCATATCATCAATATGTTTTTCATTTGTATTAGGATTACCCGACATAAATCTTAGTGGGTATATAAGTTCTCCTTTCTGAAGTGCTCAATCATCAGGGATGCTAAATTGATGAAGATGATACATTCATTCCTCTAATATTTTTGCATGAATTTCTTTATTAATCGTGTTTAGTTGATTAATATCTTTCGTATCTCTCTCTCAGATATACATAAAGGCTACCGCATTAATTTCAACTTTATTTATTAGAATAAAATCAGGATCACTCATGAGTTTTCATTCTAGATATTTAGCCAAGTGGTGACGTTTGGTAATTAAAGTATCCAGTCAATTTTTGCCATAATGTTTCATCATAAACCATAGCTTTAGAGATTCCCAGGACTTACTTCCGATAAATGGAGTTATTTGTCCAAATGCATAATCTTCTTTCATTATAAGGTCAGAAAGACTTATGACCTTACGAAAACTCTCAGTATTTTTAACCAAAATAGCACTTATCGTATAAGGAGTTAACATAACTTTGTGAGGATCTAGCGTGACGCTATCAAACTTATTTATTCAGTGAATTTTATGCTTTAGTTCTTGACTAAATCAAAGACTAAATCCATGACATGCATCGGCATGAGTCCATATCTTTGAGTCCGCACTTTTAACAATATCGTATACGGCGTCTAGGTTATCTACTGTCATTGTTCTACTATCTCAAGCATACGCAACAAATGCCATTATTCTACCCTTAAATTCTTGAAGTTTTATTGCTAGGTCGTGTAGGTCATACCTAAAATTATTAGTTTCAACTTCAATGAGATGGTTGCCACATCATGCCCACATAGCTCAACTTTTCACACTATAGTGTCATATTCATTTAGGTACTAAAATTGCACAATCTTCTGGGCTTTGCACTCAGGATTCCATAGTTCAGGGGTATTTGTTTTCTCTTGCCAGCATCATGCCTATAGCATTGCTACCAGTTCAACCAGATGTTATTATTCATCCTACCTCAAAAACATTTTTTATATTCTCACTCTGAATATTATTTTCATATCAAATCACTTCACGTAGCCAACGAATCACTGCTATCTCAACAAATGTTGCAGATGGAGAACAAAAACTTTGATTTATGAGGTTTTGTTGCAAGAAATCTTTCAATATTGCTCATGCAATTGCCGCGATAGAATTGCCAGCATCTGGAAATCCCATAAAATTCTCACTGCTAAAGTTTGTACAATAGGGTAGTATGTTTGCCTTAAAGTCGTCAAGTATTTCTGGAAAACTTTCGCCATCGTCCCGAAGGGCAGTGACTATATTTTTTGCCTGTTCAGAAATCACTAAATGTGAATCTTTCACAGAAGTTTTTGTTTTAAAGTCTATTCCTATGGAAATAACTTCCTCTAGAATACTTTTGACAGACTCTTTATTTTCTGGAGTTAATGTTCTCATATGTTGTTATCATATGCATAAACAATATATGTCAAATTACATTTAACAATTTTAATGTATAGTATTAATTAACTTTTGGGGGTCATGATGGTCTCTTTTTTAGGTGTGCCATTTGTCCCATTTTGACTATAATTCGTTCTAGACCCGATTGGTCCACCAAAAATATTTATCCAATGCCCCAACTCGAATTTCCAAATCTTTCTCACAAACAATCTTACCAAGATATGATTTCTGAGTGGAGGAGTTTTGAAGTGCCGACGAGTCCAGGGAAACTTTTTTCTGGTGAGAGTTTCGAGGAATTTCTCGCAATAGTCACAAAAGATGTAACAGCCAATCCTGATGGTGTAAATTCTCATCTCTTTTTCCTCGTGGAACATGAGAGGATTCTCTGAGCGATTCAGATACGACATTCCATAGACCATCCACGACTTATCGAAGTAGGAGGACATATTGGGTACGGTATTCGTCCGAGTGAGAGAGGGAAGTGATATGCCACTGAGATGCTTCGTCTCGCACTTCTCGAAGCTAAAAAATTGTGACTCGAAAAAGTATTGATTACTTGCCTCGATGATAATATTGCCTCTGCGAAAGTAATCGAAAACAATGGAGGAGTGCTTGAGCGGTATGCCTATCGTGACGAAGTTAAATACAGGAGATACTGGATTGCTATATAGTTTCATGTAATATTGACATAATAATTTATATATTATTATATATTTTATTATGCAACCACAGATTACAGAGATTATACCAGAAGAGAAGTACATGGAGACTTCTCTTCATGGTCTAGTGAAGCTTCTTTCTCAGCCTGATCATGAGCCTACCGAAGACGAAGTAGCCAATCTCGTCATCAAGTACTTCTGGGATTATTGTGATTCTCGTACCAAGGCAGTAAGTCTCAGAGATATTACGGCTCTTATGCATTTTTATGAGTACTATTTTGCTCATCTCAGATTTATGGCAATGGGTGCAAAATTCGATTTTTCTCAACTCCCAGAATTTATATTTCCTATTTTTGCTTTTGCAAAAGACCATGGATATCCCGTCAGCATGCTCGGAGATGTCAGCTCTACTACAGCTCTGGTCCGATCTCTCATCATGCATAACCTCGATGGTACTCTGGAGAGAAAGAGCTTTCATTGACTAGATATATGATCGGGCACATGAATACTCGCTCTGGCTCAGTATATTCTCGCTAAGAGAAAATGATTCAAGGATATTCGTATTGATTGATTAGAACAAAACATTTCCGTTGCTCGTCATTCTCGAAATGTTCTCCGTCGTATTGTTCCTGGAAATGTTTTTGATATTCATGGAGCTGATGCCACACAGATTCACTCTTATAGAAAGATATGACATAAGCCAGATTTTGTGAGTATTGAGATGCTTCCCCAGCCTGGTAGTGATTTGGTTTTCGAAGCACGAGATGAGTCTGGTAAGACCAAGCATCATGATCCATTTTTACCAACAGTTCGCACACTTGTAGAGAAATATTCA
>CAYQWU010000004.1:0-16099 GCA_964421335.1 uncultured Candidatus Peribacteria bacterium | reverse complement strand
ATAATCCAGATGGTTGGATCAAATTTTCCACTCTCTGGATTCATCGTTGGAAAAAAATGATACAGCATAATCCTAAATACAATAATGACCTCTCTATGTATCATGTAGTTCCCAAAGAAGAAAGAGAAAGAACTATTATGCCCATTCTCAACTGGTCAGATACTGTCACTCCTTAGAAGCTTCAAATAATCCTCTCCATTCTCTCACAGAACTCCTCTAAATCTGCGAGATGGATATGTTCACGGGTTGTGTGCATATCATGGCAAGTTGCTCCGATGGAGATCCACTCAGTGTCTGGATATTTCTTGGCGAGAGTGCCGACTTCGACGGTTGCATGAGTTGTCACAGCGGGGATTTTTTTACCATTGACGGATTCGATGGCTGTGAGGATTTTCTCTACAAAAGGGGAGTCTGTATCGGCGAGATAGACAGGGGATTCGTGGCTAAGCTCCCAGCTCACTTCATCAAATTGGGAGAGTATTTTTTGTTTCATTGGTTCGATGCCTCACGGGATATTTGTACGGATGAAGTAGCACCACTGGAGTGTACCATCTACCAGTTTCATCTTGCCGAGGTTCCATGAAGAGAGAGCGATGTTGTCATCTCACCAGGTCTCTACGCCTGAGTCGAGCGAGACAAATGCTTGAAGGATGTGCTTTTTATGAAATTCTCCATCATGGACTGTTTCTTCGATGGTTATTTCGACTTTTGTATTATCTGTTCGTGTTTGGATTTCGAGTGTTTTTTCTTGTGCCCAGTTATGGAGCTCGTCTCGGTCTCATTGGAAGAGGATTTTTGCATGTGCACTTCTCGGGATAGCATTATCAGCATCGCCTCCGAGGAGCTCGCCTATACCCTCTATATCCTCTCGTTCTGTGAGGATTTTTGCGAGCTCGATGAGTGCATTGCCTCGGTTTTCGTCGATGTCGACTCCTGAATGCCCTCCTCGCATGCTTGATATTTTTATACTATAAATTCCTCCATTGGCTCGAAATGCCATTCAGGCATTTTCTCCTATTCATTCTTCATTCTTCATTGTATATGAGCCTTCCATGAGTAGCGTTCCTCCACAACCGATACCGATATACTCTGAGTGACACCAGTCGAGATTTATCCCATAGGGTGCTGTGAGGGGGAGTGTGATATGGTGTGCTCAGATGAGTCAGACTTCTTCGCCCATCGTGAAGAGGAGCTCGAGATCTGGTCTCTCTGTCATCTCTGCTACTGCCATCATGAGGGCTACACCGATACCATTATCAGCTCCGAGCGTTGTTCTATTTCATTTCAGTATTCCATTTTCCTCAATGACTGTCACGCCTTCAGTATCCCAATCATGTGGTTCTCTGGATACACAGACCATGTCCATGTGCGATTGGAGACATATTTTTGTTCAGTTTTTGGTCGTTAGTTTTTGGTCGTTAGTGGTTGCTTGAATCAGTAAATTGCCGATAGTATCTTCCTCATACTCCCAATTATGTGATTTTGCCCAGGATATGAGCCATTTTCTCACCTTTTCCTCCTGGTGGGATTTTCGAGGTATCCGAGACAATTCTTTGAAATATGTTAGTGTCTTGTCAAATAAGCTCATAAGCTGATTTTATTCATACTTTCTCAGTTGCAAGCATCAATACTTGTGAGATTCAAAAATTCTGTATAATCTCAGGACAATTCTTATTATGATTCGACGCATTTTCCTCTTTATACTGACCAACATCGCGATTATCGTGATGGGAACTATCATTCTGGGGCTTATCCAGACGGTTTTTGGTATTGATATCATCGGGACACTGCACAGTTCGTGGCTTTCTCTGGCTATTTTCGCTCTTATTTATGGTTTCTTTGGGTCATTTATCTCTCTCTGGTCTTCCAGATGGATGGCAAAGAGATTTTATCATATAGAGCTTATCACACTCGAAAATCTCATGTCAGCGAATACAGGACAGAAACTGGTCTATCAGACTGTCGAACACATTGCACAGAAAAATGGTATCACAATGCCAGAAGTTGGTATCTACGAGTCTCCTGAAGTAAATGCTTTTGCCACTGGTGCATCGCGTAATTCTTCTCTCGTGGCTGTCTCGAGTGGTCTCGTCGCTCAGATGAATCCAGACGAAGTCGAGGGTGTCGTTGCTCACGAGATGGCTCATATCATGAATGGTGATATGGTGACTATGACGCTCCTCCAGGGTGTTATCAATGCATTTGTCATCTTCCTCTCTCGTGCTATTGCTCAGGTCGTCTCTATGGCTATTCGACGGGATGATTCTTCTTCAAACTGATTCGTCTACTTCGGTATCACTATTCTCCTCGAGATCCTCCTCGGAATACTCGGTTCACTCATCGTCATGGCGTACTCTCGTCGTCGTGAGTTTGCTGCTGACGCAGGGAGTGCTTCGTATGTTGGTAAGAGCAAGATGGTCAATGCTCTCAAGGCTCTCCAGAGAATACATGAACAAAACATCGCTATCAAGTGAAGTGATCCAAAACTTGCTGCTCTCAAAATCGACGGGAAATCTAGCGGATTCCTCCACCTCTTCGCGAGTCATCCACCACTCGAAGAACGAATACAACACCTCCTCAATTCTCCAATTCTCTAATATCTGTTATGGGTTTCATTCTTTTTTATAATTTTATCTGGTGAGAGCTCTTCCTTATTTTCGCAGGAGTTGCCTATATATTCTTCCATACTGGTCATGGTCTCTGGTCAAAGGTTGGGAGCTGGCGTGAATTTAAGATATTCAAGGAAAAAGAGAGGACTCGTATCCGTAGACGACATACTATCGAACAAAAGAAAGTCGATTCCCAGACTCGTCGTGATGATGTCTCTCTGAACGGTATAAAGAAAAAAATATCAGCAAAAGACAAGCTCGCACTTCAGTCGATATTTAAATCTGTCCAAGCAAAACTCGTCGTCCGTGAATACGAAGAAGCTCGCTCTGAGATCATCACTGGTCTCATGATCGATCGTCATAATGAAGACCTCAACATACTCCTCGCACAACTCTACGAGATGGAACAGGATTATGAGAAAGCAGAAATTCTCTTCCGTGATATCATCCTCCACCATGATCCCAAAAAGGCAGATGCCTATATCTATCTCGGTAATAATCTCATCCATCAAGGAAAAGATACCCTCGCGTATGATATATTTAAAAAAGGCCTCGAAAAAGAACCTCGTAATGTCCAACTCCTCGAGACTCTCGCTGAGCTCGCTTATGAGCTCCATGAATATGAAGAGTCGCTCATCTATTCTCGACAACTCACAGAGACTCAGCCAAAAAATATCCGAGGTTTTGAGATTCTGGGACTTTCTCATCTCCAGGTTGGTTCAGATCAGAAGGCGTATGATACATTTCTCACTCTTCGCAAGCTCGAACCCTACAATGAAGTAGTCCATGTCTGGCTCCCAAAAGTCGAAGAAAAACTCGGTGTCCATCCTGACTCAAAGCGTCTCTCTAGTCGATAATTACCTCTATGTCTGCAAAGATACCTCCATCATCTCTGGAATCAGAACGCAGCCTCCTGGGGGCTCTTCTGATAGACAAAGAAGGAGTGATTCGTGTTGCGGATATCGTCGCTTCGGATGATTTCTATGATGATAATCATGGTATCATCTACTGAGTCATCCTCGAGCTCTACCGTAAAAATAAACCTATCGATATCGTCACAGTATCAGAGACTCTGACGAATCTCGGACAACTCGATGCTGTCGGCTGAAATGTGTATCTCGCTGACCTCACTATCGCTGTACCGACGAGTGCTCATGTCTATGAATACGCTCAGATAGTGAAGGCAAAATCAGTCCTCAGAAAGCTCATCAATACTGGTAATCTCATCGCATCATTTGGTTTCGATGAAGCGACTGAGATCAATACTCTTCTCGAAAAATCAGAACAGTCACTCTTCAAAATCACACAAACATTTATCAAAAATAGACTCACGCATATCCGAGATATTCTCGACATGCGCTATGAAGAATATGCAGGTATCCACGAAGATCCAACACAGATAGAGCATTCTCGTATCATGACAGGTTTCCGCAATCTCGATAACAAATTACAGGGACTTCGCTGAGGAGATCTCGTCATCCTCGCTGCTCGTCCATCTATGGGTAAGACTGCGATGGCCCTCAATATCTCTCAGAATGTTTCAAAGAAAAAAAATGTTGCTGTCTTCTCTCTCGAGATGAGCAAGGAGCAACTTACAGATCGTATGGTTTGTGCTGCGATGGGTATTGATTCATGGAAGCTCCAAAAAGGGGAGCTCACGGATGATGAATTTGCACGCATCGGTGATGCACTCTCTGAGCTCTCGACCTCTCATATCTACATCGATGATTCAGCGAGTATGACACTGCTTGAGATCAAATCAAAATGTCGCCGTCTCAAGATAGAATCAGGCCTCGATATGGTCATGATTGATTATCTCCAGCTCATCCAGGGGACAAACCCGATGAATCGCGTCCAGGAAATATCCGATATATCTCGCTGACTCAAGTCTCTCGCGCGTGAACTCAATATCCCTATCATAGCCCTCTCTCAGCTCTCTCGAGCGGTTGAGAGTCGTGCCAGTAAAGAGCCAATTCTCTCCGATCTCCGTGAGTCTGGATCTATCGAGCAAGATGCAGATATCGTCCTCATGATCTACCGTGAAGAGTATTATAACAATGCAGAAATGCAGGAAAATGATATGAACAAATGAAAGACCACCATATTTATCCGAAAGAACCGTAATGGTCCTGTCGGCAATGCAGACTTCATCTTTGACGGGAAATTTATGAAATTTCGTGAAATTGATACTACTCGTGTTGGGTTCTAGAGGAGTCCGAGTTGTTTTGCTCCTGCCATGTATTGTTTGATATTCACGCAGGCATTTTCTCCAGCTTCTTCGTGGTGTCTATGAGCCATATTTACCAGCTGTAATACTTGATCTATGGACTCTACCTGTATTGTGAGTTCGTAGTCTTGTTCTGTCATATATCCATGTGCGAGCACTTCATCTCGTAGGAATTTTTTCAGATTCTTGTACCCATGACCCCAGAGAATGATCGGAGTTTTGCAAACATGTCATACCTGCATGAGCTGCCAGGTATAGAAGAGTTCGAGGAGTGTTCCGATTCCACCAGGTGTTATGATAAATACATGAGACAAGAGCATAAAAGTATCAAGTCTTGCTGAAAAGGTACTTTTTGTCTCGGTAAAATCGAGATATTTATTCGGTTGTTGTTCAAAAGGAAGCTCTATATTGATACCTATAGATTGCCCATTGAGACAGGATTTCTCAGCCACTGAATGTCCTATTGATGCTGCTTCCATGGCTCCTGGTCCACCACCGGTGACAATATCATAATTACTCTGTGAGAGATTTTTCGCCAACTGGACGATATCCTGATAGACACTATCTGTCGGCTGTATCCTCGCAGATCAGAATATAGCGGTTCTGAATCGACCATCTTGTATGATTTCCTTGAGTTTTTTCTTATTTCCGAGATCTTCGTCGCAGAGTTTTTTCTTATTTTTCATTGATACTGATTTTAGTGTCATTCTTGATATGTACAAGCTCTTGATTGAGGAAATAGTTGAGAAATGTACGGATTACCACTATTCCACCCAGGAGTGCCAATTGTTCGAGAGTAGGCTTGAATATTGTTTCTATGATATCCGCTGCGACGAGAAATTCCAGGCCGAGGAGGAGGTAGACCCCGAGTCTGTATCGTATAGCGTTATGTGATATATCCTTTTTTCCAGTTCCGAGCTCAACATCGATAAAATCAAAAAATCCACGGAGTACTCCAGTGAGGATAATTCCTATGCCTATCAGTCCTACGAAAATGGCAAAGGTATCAATGGTATAAAGGATATCGAGGTTCATACTACCAGTGTACCCTATTTTTTATCGTTTTTCAAATGAATCCAGTCTTCTGCCTTTTTGAGCTGATCGAGGGTACCAATATCGAACCACTCGCCCTCGAGAGGTGTCCCATATATGTCGTCTTTTTGGCATAAATAGGCTATGAAATCTCATGCCCTATCTGCTTTCCCTGAAGCAATAACTGCATCGATATGGTGGAGTGAGGAGTTTTGGAGGATGTAGATGAGTGTGGCATGCAGTGTAGAAGTCGGGTTTTCTGGTTTTTCGATGAAATTGAGGACTTTCCCGTCCGCATCCATATCGAGATTATTGAAACCTTTCACGAGTTCGAGATCTTTTTCCTCATGAAGTACTATAATATTTCCTTTTTTATGAAAAAGACCTACTGCATTCTGAAGTGAATCCTCAAAAAAATTATCACCACCGAGAATCATCACATCTTCATCAATAGTATAGTGTTGGAGCACATATTGTATATCACCGACTGACCCAAGTCTGTCCTCATTAGTGAGCGTACCATCATTCACGACGGTTATGTTTGTGTAGTTTTTCTTCTCTACCCATTCTGTGAAAACATGCGAAAATTTGGCGTTTGAAACGACGAATATCTGAGATATCTCAGGAATTTGATTGAGTTTTTCTACCAAATATTCTATCATTGGTTTTTCACCGACCTGAATCATGGGTTTCGGAGCGTCAATGGTCAGAGGGTAGAGACGGGTGCCGTAACCACCTGCTAGAATAATAGCCTGCATAGTCAATATTATACGAGAAATTCCAGCTATTTTAACGACTCTTCTGTTTTTGCAAATCAAAACTTTTTCATATACTTGGGCACGACATTACATCATTTCTTCTCCTTACTCTTATGGCTCAAAAAAACTCCCTCCTCACCCAAGCTCAAAAAAAGAAATCTCAAGAGACTTCTGCTGCTGGTACTCCAGGACAGTCTCACAAGAAAAAACCTCAAAAGAAAAAATATTCAGCACTTCTGAGCCTCCTTGTGGTCTCTCTTGTCTTTGGGGGAAGTATTTTTTATCTCTTCCAAGGTGCCAGTCAGAGCAAAGACATAGCTATATCTGAATTTGTCCAATCCTATAAAACTGGTAAATACAGCACCGTAGAGGTCCGCGATAGTACTGTTATTGGTACCATTGCTGGTTCTGAGAAGCCTGTGACATCACAGTTTGATCTTACTTGAATAGCAAAAGAAACTTCCGTCACAGAAAAAGCGACACTCCCTGTCCAGGATTCTCTCAAGGATATAGGTATCGACATAAATGCACCACTCAATACGGTCAAGATTATCGATACTACTTCGATGCATTTCTGGGCTGACCTCGCTCCGACTATCGTGGGAACACTCCTCTTCCTCGGTATATTTATCCTCCTCATGGGCCGTATGATGGCGGGTTCTGGAGGTGGGCCTATGAGCTTCGTCAAAAATAAATCAAAACGGTACGAACCTGCAAAAGGGAAAATCATGTTCACTGATGTTGCTGGTTCTGCTGAAGAAAAACAAGATCTCCAAGAATTTGTCGATTTCCTCAAAAATCCAAATAAGTATAAAAAACTCGGTGCAAAAATCCCTCGATGAGTCCTCATGGTAGGTCCTCCAGGAACTGGTAAGACGCTCCTCGCTCGTGCTGTAGCAGGGGAGAGCAATGTCCCATTTTACTCTATATCTGGTTCTGAATTTGTCGAGATGTTTGTCGGTGTTGGTGCCGCTCGAGTTCGTGACCTTTTTTCTGAAGCAAAAGCCCACTCACCATCTATCATCTTCATCGATGAAATCGATGCCATCGGAAAGAAACGATCTACTGGTTTCGGTGGATGACACGATGAGCGAGAACAGACACTCAACCAGATTCTTACGGAGATGGATGGATTTGATAATGAGACAAATGTGATCATCATGGGCGCTACGAATCGTGCAGATGTCCTCGATAAGGCTCTGCTCAGACCAGGAAGATTTGACCGAAAAGTGACTATTCATCTCCCAAATCTCGAAGATCGTATCGCTATTCTCGAAGTCCATGCTCGCAACAAGCCTATGGCAAAAGATGTCAATTTCCGAAAGGTAGCGAGTACAACTATTGGATTCTCTGGTGCTGATCTCGAGAACCTCCTCAATGAAGCGGCTATCCTCGCTGGTCGTGATAATTCTCATGAGGTGACTCAACACATGCTCCAGCAGAGTATCGAGAAAATCGTCATGGGAAACACCAAGAAATCTCATGTGATGACAGAGTTCGAACAAAAACTCACTGCCTATCATGAAGTCGGACATGCTATCGTGGGCAAGATGACCAAACACTCTGACCCAGTTCACA
Organism: uncultured Candidatus Peribacteria bacterium; assembly: GCA_964421335.1. Taxonomy (GTDB): domain Bacteria; phylum Patescibacteriota; class Gracilibacteria; order BD1-5; family JAGOOR01; genus JAGOOR01. The sequence goes on along the minus strand of CAYQWU010000004.1, from coordinate 7,895 downwards.
AGATATCTATTATTTCTCGTGGCTCCGCTGGTGGTGTGACATGGTTCCTCCCAGAAAAAGATAGAACCTATATCACGAAGGCAAAAATGCTCGATGAATTGGCAGTCTACTTCGGTGGCCGTGCGGCAGAAGAGATATTTTTTGGTCCTGAATATATCACAACAGGTGCTTCATCTGATATCGAACGAGCCACAGATATAGCACGAAGTATGGTGACTCGGTATGGATTTGACAGTGAAATAGGTATGGAGAACATCGCTGGTCGTGTCGCTGACGGGAACTATCTCGGCAGTGTCGAGGAGGGAAGTGTTGTCTCAGATGAGACGAAGCATCTCGTGGATACAAAGGTTCGCAAGCTCCTCATTGACGCCTATGAAACAGCGAAAAAGATTATTAATTCAAACAAAGCGCTTCACGAACAAATATCCCAGATTCTCATGAAGAAGCAGGAAATGCTTCAGGATGAATTTGATGCTTTCTTTGATGATGTAAAAGTTCCAGATAAAGTTCTTCTCTAATATATATGTCTTTTGGGATGTGGTCCTTCATCATTATCTTTTCCCTCATAGGTGCTTTTATTTTTGTAGTGTGAGTTTTTTGGTGGATTCGCCGAAGGATAGCCCGACTGGGTTCAGCATTTATTGCTTCAATCAAGGAACATATTTCCATGAGAGTAAAAAAAATGCCCCACTCTCAACAAATAATAGAGTATGACAAGATACTTGATAAAATTCTCCAAGAATTGTGATATTCAGGAAGTCTTGCTCAAAAGCTACAACAATATCAGAAAAAAAATGTACTTCCGCAATCTGTCTGGAATGCTCATCGAGAACGCAATAATATTGTCCATGAATTGAACTACAGGCTCCCAGATGATGTGCTCCAGAGACATGTCATCGCGCTCGAACGCCAGGTGAATCAGATACTGGGGAGAGGTTATTAGTCTTGCCTTTTTACTATTTTGTGTATTATCTCCCAGTTTTTAACTCTTTAAATAGGAATTTATGGCTAGCATGGACGAACTCAAGGTCGGTAAGAAAATCATCGTAGATGGTCAACCGTATGAAGTAACAAAATCTGAACATCTCAAAGTAGCTATGGGTAAGGGTATGGAAAAGTGTACAATCGTAAATCTCCTCAATGGTAAATCTATGCAGGCGACTTTCCATGCTGTGGACAAAGTCGAGGCAGCGGACATACAGATGAGAGATGCTGACTATCAGTACTTCGATGGTTCAGCGTACCACTTCATGGACACAACCTCTTTTGATAGTTATTTCATCACTGCTGATGTCATAGGCGATAAGAAATATTTCCTTGTTGAAGGGAATAAAATTACTGTCATGTTCTGGGATGGTAATCCTATCAATGTACAGATTGACCCCTCTGTGACGCTCGAGGTGACAGATACTCCACCAGGTGAAAAAGGGAATAGTGCTTCAAACAATCTCAAACCAGCTACACTCAATACTGGCCTCGAAATCAAAGTCCCCCTCTTTATCGGACAAGGTGAAAAAGTCCGTGTAGATAGCCGTACTTATGAATATCTCGGTCGTGCTTCTTAGTATGTCATTGGAACCTCATATTGATGAGAATCAAATCATCCGTAGCCTTTCCCATTGGTCTCGTTTACCAACTATTGGTGGTAGGCAAAACTATGTGCCACAGGGGTGACCTGCTCCTGCCATCCGAATTAAAACTCAAGAGGCATATGATCACATCATGGTCAAATATCCTAATTGAATTCCCATGCATTGGGGGAATGTAATTATTGAAGTATTGCCACCTATTATAGAATAATCACTATTTTTTCATCAGAAATGTCACTGGTTTCAAAAAGAACGCAAAAAATCAGATGATATTCATATAAATGCTCAGAGTCATAAATCCAGCAGCAGTCGCTATCCAGAGGGCCACATTATGCTCGAAGAGTTGCTCAACTGGATCTCGTTCGCCTGTTGGGGCAGGGGTAGAGACCTCTTCTTTTATATTTTCTTCTGCCACCTTGACCCCGAAGACACGAGCTATTTCTTTGTAGGATTCTGTAATTGTATTGATTGTTGTTTCAGATTTTTTGCTGATAGTTCGCTGAGTAGCCCTGCTTTTGAGGTAGACTTCCTTTATATCTGTGACAAATGCCTGAGTGGGCGTGTAGACAGCTATGGCTACCCACACTGATAAGACGAGACCGATAATGAAGATGATGAGTTTCATAAAAAATTAATTACATTGTACGGACCATGAACCATTTGTATTTTTTGTAGTACTTTCTCTGTCATAAGTGAGTCCAGTTCGTCGATCGATATGTATCTCGTGGGCAGTATTTGTATGTTTCAGGAGGAGAACAATATGATTGGGTATATCCAGAGTGGGATCTTCTACAAATGTGATCGTATCATTTCTGAATGCTATCCCGAGTTTCAAGAGTCCACTCAGGCTCGTCGCTTCTGGACAACTGAATGCCTCTGTCTCTAGGCCTGCAAGTGTCCATGATTTTGTTATTTTTGAGTCTGCATCATAGGTGTTGTCATTTGTTTCTGCGAGATTTACCTCCGAGGTAAATGTGAGAGTATTCTTCTCTCAGAAGTCGATACTGGCGAGCCGTTTTCTCACTATTTTCCCATTGAGTGTTTTTCCTAGGAGGGCGTTAACCTTTTCCTCATCAATGGCTGCCACGATTTTTACCGCGACTTCTTCGACTTTATTACGCTCGCGACTCCGGAATAATCACCCTATATTTCCCATTTGTGTCAGTAAAACTATAATTACAATGACAATCATTATTTCCACAAGTGTGAATCATGAGTTCCTGGTATTTTTTTCTTTCCTAAAAAGTGTTTTTGGTGTAGTATTTCAGTACATTTATCAAAATTATTTTATGTACAGAGTATATATTCTCCTCTTTCTTGCAATAGGCTCTTCTGCCTTTGCAGTTGATTCTTCCCAGAGTATTCTCCAAGCAAAGAAAATCACAGATACTTCTGTCACGGTTTCATGGGATCCTATTCCAGAGGCGACGAAGTACAAGATATTTTATGATGAAACAGCCCTTCTCGAACCTAGTGATCCTCGTCTCCTGCTCGATACTGATTTTATCACCACCATACAGGGTGAGCTCACGAAAATTTCTCCGTCGACCGAATATACTCTCACGGTACATGGTTATAATGCTGAATGAAAAGATATCGGCACAACTCTCCCTCTGCATGTAGAGACATATGTTCCCGTTCCTCTGATGAATCTAGCACGAGATCCACTCGCTACGAGTGAGACACTCCTCGAGCTCTGATTTTCTCGGCCTATTGATGTCACCAAAACTCAGGTGACACTCGCAGATGCTACAACAAAAAAACTCATACCGATTCAGGAGATCAAAAATTCTCCCAATGACCTCCGTATTATCCTGGTGATGCTCAAGAGCACAATGGAGCTCAATGCTTCCTATGATCTCACCCTCCAAAAAGTCACTTCTCTCGATGGAGCTGAACTCTCAGCAGAAAACCGTATCCCTCTCAAGGTCATCTATGGTGGAGCATTTCCATCACTCGATACCCTCTCCCCAGACAGTTTACCATCACCTGAGGCGGCGATTGGTGATGTTTCTCCTGAGCCTGCACTCACAGCACCAGTTCCTATCGATAAACTCCCACAAACCGGCCCAGGATGATTTATTTTCTTCATCCTCTTGTCTGCGGTTGTATTTTTTGTACAAAAAAAGCTCTCAAGGAGAGCTTAATTTGGTTGAGAAATTAACTATATTTTCACAGGAACAGACGGCCCCATAGCACTACAGACATAGACAGCTTCTATAAATGTCACTGTTGGCTTGAGTCCTGCAGGTCGAGCTTCTCTCACATGTTGGATGAAGTTTTCGAGATTTTCTGTGAGTTTCTTTGATCCAAATGAGAGTTTTCCAAAAACTCCATGGATACCTCCTTGTTTGTCATTTTTGACTTCGAATTTACCACCCTTGAGTTCTTTGAGAATTGCTGTGAGATCTTCACCGACAGTTCCAGATTTTGGATTTGGCATGAGACCTTTTGGACCGAGAACCTTCGCTATTTTACCCATTTTTCGCATCATAGATGGTGTCGCGATAGCGATGTCAAAATTAGTAGGTATAGATCCAGATTCGATGCCAGAGATGAGATCATCACCACCAGCTACGAGTGCACCACCTGAAATGAGAGATTTTTCATCTCCCGCATCAGTAAATGCTGCTATTTTGATGTCTTTTCCTGTACCGTGGGGGAGAGTCATACCCATACGGATCATCTGATCAGCTCGTGTGGGATTGATACCGAGACGGAAATGAATCTCGACTGTTGGGTCGAATTTCACGAAATTGGTTTTTTCGAGAAGCGCGATAGCTTCTTCGATGCTGTATGTCTTGCTCTCATCAACAAACTTGATGGCAGCGTTGTATTTTTTGCCTCTTGGCATAAAAGAAAAATAAAGAAATATTGGTGCGAGCGTTGCGCAAATGCGAACTCCCAACGGGTGACATGATATAAAAATCTTGCGAAATGCAAGAAATTTGTACTATTGGGCGTAGTATGATTACTATAAAACTCCGCGATATATCTGGTAATTGGCATTCTTTTACTGGTGATTCCAAAATATCTATCACAGAACAATGCGAAAAACTCGGCATTGATTCGCCTTTTGCGTGTCGTGCAGGGGCCTGTACTACCTGCGCTTGCCGTGTGAAATCTGGTGCCGAGCATCTCGTGCAAAATAGATTCTGAGAAAAACTCATAGAGACCGATGAGGACCAATTCCTCGCCTGTATTGGCTGATTACATGAGTGACATGCTGCTTCTTCTGAGAATTATGAGGTTGTCCTCGACTATACGGAGTAGTCTATTTGAAGAAAAAAGGAGCAATAGTCTTGAGAATCCACGGAACTAGTGCCAGAGCTACCAATCCTATGAGTACATCCATGATTTTGCTTTTTGCCTGATTCTTGATTTCTTCAGTTGCGACTCCGGAGATTGACATACCGATACCGAGGATGACCATGAGGAGTACTCCGATGACGAGACTGATAAAGAAGATGTACTTGTATATGCTTGATATGAAATCGATGAATCCAGTTGATGCTGATATGTAGCATTTGTATCTTCCCATCTGACCGCTATTTCCAAACAATCCACCAAAGCTTGATTTCTCTCCTGCTATTCCGCATGGTTCACTCGTGTAGGTGACGATTTGGAGATTTTTCCCGAGAAGTCCAGGGGGGAGGTCATCCTGTTGGTAGTCTCATCCCTGACCAAATGCTCACGATGTGAGGAGGAGGGTAGCTATGAGGAGGTATATTTTTTTCATAAAAGTAATTAATTGAGATTAAGTCACACGAGCTCTACGAGGAGTGTATAGGAGAGTATGAGGAGTATGGTTGCAAAGAATGTGTAGAGTATAATCTTTTTTCCTTTGTCCGCTCTCTCTTCATTTCCTGCAGCAGTAATATAATAGTATGAACCCAGAATAATAAAGAGTATCGCAATAGGACCCGCCATAAAGAGGAAAAAGTTTGCCACCGTCACCAGTACACTCATGATGCCTGTGGCATTGAGCGTCCTTCAGAAGAATATCGCACGATAGATAGATTCTATGAATCCGACGACGACGAGTGCTACAACCCCATACACGAGCCTCATCTTTGCTGTTTTTGCAGTGCTTTCATTATTCCCCATGGTGAGCATCGTGAATCATCCCCATGTAAACATCACGACCGCTGTCCCTATCATCGCCATTTCAAAGAATTTCACGATAGCGACCACGCTTCCATTTCCCCAGAAGTTCTGTGGACAAAAGAAATAATTACATGTCTGGAGTGCTGATTGACTGAATTCTCCACCAGGATCTCGCGTTGATACTGATCAGACCTTACGGCTAAATCCACTACTCAGATAGTTACTACCAGTGATGATATTGTAGAGGAGTTCTGCAACATTTATGAGGAAGAGTCCTATGACTATCAGGAGTATTCTGTAGGTTCCGTCACTTCGTTTTTCTTCGCTACCCATACTGCTCACCCAGAGATACCCGACATAGAGCATCGCGAGGAGGGCAACACCATTGAGGATGATACGGAGTGCGTGTATGATATCGAGCGCGACATTCTGAATCGCTCATACGAGATCACCTGATCCTGGTCGAAAGAGTGAGTTTTGTTCCAGGTTCCTCGTTGAACTCGTACCATTTCCTATTCCTGTCACTCCAGCAGCCCACGAAGTATTGATGATCAGTAATACGACACAAAAAGCTATGTGTGGGAGAAATTGACGAATGTTTTTGAAAAAATAATTCATAGATTTATATATCCTGGTTTGTGAAAAATCCTGCGTAGTCTTCTCTGTGTATGATTCATCTCTTCTCCAGTTCTTGAGCGTGGATATACATAGGCAGCATTCCTTCTGATCGGCCCATCTGGATAGCATTATCAATCTGTGAGAGATCGCCTGAACGGATGAGATTCTTGATACCACTGTTCACGAGCATGAGCTCAAATATTGCTGTCCTCTTATTGGTACCGTCTCTACGGAGTATGAGTCTCTGAGAGAGAACCCCTAGGAGACTATCTGCGAGTCGGGTATAGATCTGTCTCTGTTGTTCTGGGTTGAAGAATTGAGCGATACGACTAATAGTCTGGACACTTCCTGATGTATGGAGTGTAGAGAAGACAAGGTGACCTGTCTCTGCGAGATTGAGAGCTGCCTCTACTGTATCAGGATCACGCATCTCACCGATCATGACGACATTTGGGTCCTCTCGCATCGAAGCACGAATTGCTGAGACAAAAGAATTCGTATCGCGTCCTACTTCTCGTTGAGAAAAAATCGATTTCTTGTCCTTGAAGAGGAATTCAATAGGGTCTTCGATGGTGATTATATTTTCCCCGCGGGTTTGATTGATTTCTTCGAGCATAGCCACGAGTGTCGTCGATTTTCCCGATCATGTGGGTCCTGTGATGAGTACGAGTCCTTGTTTTGCAGAGAGAAAACGGTCTATCGCTTGTGGTAATTCGAGTTCTTGTATTGTTTTGGCACTTTGTTCTATTCTCCGGAAAGTGAAATTGAGATTCTCGAGTGCCCATGCTCCATTGACACGAAATGATATGCCGTCTCCTGTCACATATCCAAAATCTATATCATGAGATTTCTCCAATTTTTCGAGTATATCTGGATGTTTTTCGAGGATTTTATTTTTGACCTGATCCATATGTTCCTCTGATAGCACTGGTTCGTGCTCTATTTTTATGAGGACTCCCTCGATTCTCACAGTTATAGGTTTCCCTACGGCTATATGTACATCAGAAGCCCTCGCTTCCACCGCGTAGCGTAGGATACTCTCTATATCTATTTGCTTCTTTTCTTCATCTAGGAAAAATTTCCATAACTTCACATCTACCCTGTTTCCTTCTGTTGCGTGAGAGATGTCCTGTTCTTGTTGTTTATTTCTGACGAAATTGATCACCTGAGGGAATCGTTCCCGAGCGTAGGCCTTTGCTTCTTCGATATTCTCGGATATATGTACGGCTTGTTTGACGCCAGTGATCTCGAGTATATCACCCATTTTTCCTGGAATCACGATAGTTGCTCCACCATTATTTTGGAGGTATTTGGTTATCTCGAGGATTCCGGTGACAAATGCAGTCTTTATGCCTTCTACATGGCTCAAATCAAATACTGTCACCTGAGGAGCCTCTTGAGCGTATTTGAGGATACTTCCAAAAATAGGAGGGGTCGTTTTTTCATCCAGTGTCCCGACACATGTCAGTATGAGGAGACCGTCTTCGTGAGTTATACTGTTCTGGTTTATTTCCATAACAAAATAATACTACACTTCTTCTATTTTTACCAATTCCTCGCCTCTATATTGTCCTAAGAAGG
>CAYQWU010000003.1:0-24457 GCA_964421335.1 uncultured Candidatus Peribacteria bacterium | reverse complement strand
ACTCTTCACACCTGAGAGCATACGATGTATGATAGGTATGAGAAATGCTGCTGTCTTACCAGAACCAGTATTTGCGAGACCGAGCATATCCTTGCCATCCATGATAGCCTGGAGTGTTTTTTCTTGAATTTCAGTTGGCTTTTCGTAGCCTTTTTTATCAATATTTGTCAGGATGAAATCATCGAGAGCAAAGTCATGAAATTTCTGAGTCACTTCATAGGGTGCGAATTTGAGTTCACCCGAATCATCTGTCGGGGTAAACATATACTGTTTGTAGCTCGGCTGAGGAGGAAGTCGACGACCACCACCACTCCGACCACGAGAACCGCCACCACCACTATAGCTCGTACGACCAGGAGCACCAGCTCCAAACGATGTACGACCACCTCCGCCTCCTCCAAATGAAGAACGGGAACCGCCAAAGCTTGGACGACCACCAGCGCTCGGGGCACCACGAGATGGGCCACCAAAACTCTTTCGCTCACCACCAAAAGCAGGACGATCAGTGGTAGCACCACCATCACGACTCGCTGAATGACCAGGACCAAAGCCCTTTCGCTCTCCGGTACGACCACCAGAAAAGCCACCAGCTCTAGGAGCTCGCTCTTCACGATTGTATTTACCACGAGCACCACGACCACCGGTAGGTTTACCAGTTTCAAAATCCTCTAACCGTTTCGAAAAATCGAACATATAAAAAAAGAAAAAAATAGAACCGCATGAGGCTGGTCCTATTTTTAACTTAATTAACTTAATTTTTTAAGGAAAGACTTGCTCAGGCGAAAGACACGATGGTATCTGTCATTGCGAGGAACGAAGCAACCTGTCTGCCGATAGGCAGGTCCAGAAGAGTTAAACTCTTGTTTGTATTATATTTATGCGGCGTATAGCGGCAAAATGCTCAATTCCAGTAATAATCGTAATACTGTGACTTGGAACTAAGTATAGCGATAAAATAAGAATTAGCAAATTATTCGTCGATTTTCCCTCTTATTCCTCTTCCTGGAGCTTCTTTATGAGCGGAGTAAATCGGATATACTCGAAGAGTTGTAGCCCTGTGTAGCGACCAATGACGAAATTGAGAAGTAAAATAGCAAAGAGAGAATCGGGATACGAGATGAGGAACTGTTGAAGAGTTGTGGAAGAGAGGAGGAGGTAGGTGACGAGCGAAATGATGATAAACTGCACAAATGAGATGATACCTGCTCTGCTCCAGATATTGATATCCTCATGAAATATTTTGTCTGCCACCATGATGAGAAACAAGAATGGGAAAATGGTAAAGATATTTGAAAATATCACATAATCGACGAGCTGCCAACCGAGGATGATATCGAGACCGAGGAAGATAAGCGACAGGAGGATATAGAGCGTGATGAGGAGCGATCGGCGAGTATTGTAGAGGAGAGGGATGTAGGAAGAGAGGAGATTTATGACGCGAGTGGAGAGAAATGCTATAAAGAGGAATATCGAGGTCAGCCCAATGCCGAAGACCGCAAAACACAGCGCGAGAAAGAGAGGATTATAGATAGCAAATATATGCACTCCGATTGCCTGCTTGAGGAAATTCAAAACTAGCAGAACTATCGCGACCTTGAGAAGGAAACCGAGAAAGCTATATCCGAAACCGAAATACAGGAGGTATTCGAGAAATCGTGAGAGCGAATACGAAAATGTCTCGGTGGAGTAAGAAACTGATTTTCCGAAAGAGAGATTTTCTGGGGTAATCTGCAAGAGGAGCTCGAAGAGTCATGAGGGTTCCACAAGAGAAACCTCTGTGATACCGAGGCGTCCGATAGACTGACCGAGAATTTTTGCGAGAAATGATTCATTGATATCAGAAACAACAAAAACTCGTTTAGAAGAGAGGGATTTGATGTCAGAATTTTTCGCTATTTTCCCAAGTGAATCAAACAACGAGAGGAAATTCACCGAATTAATAATAACCACATCACTATCCTCTATCATCCCAATATTTTTAGTAATGAAATCATCAAATTCCTGGAATGAAATCGAGCCCTGAGATGGGGGTGGGGTGAGACCAGAGAAGAGTATATCCCTCTCCCGAAGAGCATCAGAGACAAAAGAGCTGGAAGTCGAATCTCCAGAAACCGGTATTTTCATTTTCTCTGTATCGCCGATATACGCTATGGAAAATGGGAAAACTCGGATATCCTTGGTGTAGGTGACATCGCACGATTCACCATATTGTACACGAGCTGTGAGAGTAAAATCACCTGTCTCCTCAAAATAAATCGAGTATTTATCTCGCACCACCGTCTCGAGAGTTTTGGCTCATTGCTGGAGGGTGTAGGTAACTTTTTTTTCTATATCGAGTGCGCTGTCCTCTGGTGAGACGATGTAGTCACGCGTTGTCTCAGTACGGACATCTGCATCTCCCCTGAGAACAAATGGGAATGAACAATCAGCAGCATTGTATGTCCGCACTTCTTCGGGTGTTTGAGCCAGAGTGAAGAATGGGAGAAGGAGCAGGAGGGAGAGTATTTTTTTCATATATTTAGCTAAAGAAGGATTTCATAAGTGGAATATCAGTGATTTTTATTTTTGCCTGAAAGAGCATATACGGATCGCCCCCAGATTCAATCCATTGCTTCATGCGCAAATATCCTGGGAGATAGAGCGTGTCCTTCATATAGCCAAGAAGTCCGGTCCTCTGTGTGTGTTTGATACCTCGTTTGACACGACAGGTATCAGAAAAAATCTGTTCCTGAGTTTTCTCCGGATAGAGGCTCTGGATGAGGCGTGCGAGATCTGAGAAATTCATCGTCTTTGCCATAAAAGAGAGATAGTATTTGATGTACATGGCGTTTTTTTCATACTCCTCTGGGAGGTGCTTGAGAGATTCGTAGATAGCGAGTCATTCCTCATCCTGGATGTAGAATCCTGTTCCGTATTGAAATATTTTGAGCCCGAGAGACTGACCAGAAAGATGTCGCTGGAGATGAACCCCTATTTCATGGGCGAGAATTGCAGGGAGTTCCTGGGCATAGATTCGTGCATTTTTAGAGAGATTGATACGGATATTTTTGCCATACGCGATGGATATCCTCGAGAAATTCCTATCCCGAACAGCGACAGGAATATCGGAAAGATGGTGCTCATGACAATACGCAGTCACAGCTTGCAATACTTCTTCTGATGTGAGCAACTTTCCACGAACTTTTTTCTGACTTTTCTGAACATCAGTGAGGGAGACGAGCTTGTCCTTTGCGAGTGCGAAAAGTTTCTCATCGAGTTCTCCAAAAAGAGCCACATTAGCATCTCGGATAGCAACCGGATTTTCACGAGAGTAGCCGCGAAGAAGCTCCGATTTGTATTCCAGCTCAGCGAGTTTCTCAAAAAATAATTGTGAAACAGCAGAATAACCAGACTCTATAGCGGCTATATCGTCACGAAGTATGCGAGCTTCAGCGGCAAATTTTTCAAAAAATATTTTTTCTGGAAAATCATACTGAAACACAGGATTGTAGAGGCCCTGAGAAGAGATAAATGAATCAAGTTCTTGGTAATAATTCGTGGGCTTCAGGAAATAAGAGAGGTTAACTTTCTTGGCCATTTTGTAGAGTGTTTCGTCTATGTCGATGATGGATTGTGGCCATTTGGATTTAGTATAGCGATAGACGACATCATACTGTGGGGATATCATCGGTTTGACGAAGTGTTCACGGATATCAGAACCAGAGAGAATCAGTGTCTGGGGAGGAAGAGTGGTGTCGAGCGTGACAATAGGAACAGTAATCTGAGCACCATCATAAGTTGTCACGAGGGAAGATGTTTCCTCTTGTATGAAGTCTCCATTGCCGCGAGTTTCCGAAGCAGCGAGATCAATATGGATATCTATATTTTCATATTGTTTATCGTGGACTCGAATACTCCCTTTTTGTTTTTGATAGAGGATTTTGTCTTCTTGGATTTGAAACAGTGGATGCTCATGGAAAAGTGAACGAGCGATTTCGACTCACTTCACTGGATCCGTGATACGGATATTTTCTACTTTTCGAAGTCGCGCACGCAGAGCAATTCCGTTCACATTTTGTACTTCCAGACCGGCTCTCGCGTTCAATTCGAGGAGTTTCGGACCCGTGGGTGTGATGACCCAATCAAGGGCGAGATAGCCGAGATTGGCAAATATCTGAATCTGAGACGAATAGAGGAGGATATCATTCCAGTAGCCTATTTTTTTTCATCGGAGAAATCGGTATTTCTCAGGGAAGACATCATGATGAAGGATTTTGTGCTGAAAAAATGAATGTATCTCCCCTGTCGTCACATCGATACCAAAACCCGCTCCACCCTGGGCGAGATTTGCCTTGCCTCCAGAAATCGCCGTCGGCATACGCACCATAGCTGCAACGGGTACGAGATTAAACACGATAACTCGGATATCCGCGAGTCCATACTGGCAAAAATGTCGGAATCACTCATCCGGCAAGAGCTGTTCCTCTATGAGGACCATGTCATAGCCCCCCGATATAGAAAACGCACCATCAATAATATCAATCATATGAGCTCTGAGATCGGCCTCAGAATATTCTCTATCCGATGACCAATACATATCGCCTCTTCTCTCGAGAACGAGGATACCATTACCCTTACTCCCCTCGTTTGGTTTCACGACAAAATGCTTCGGGAGAATATTCAAATCCCAATCCTGAAGTTCGGCTTTTGACTGGATGACAGCAAATGTCTCAGCAAATGGCACACCTCGAGCAGAAAGATAGGTTTTTGTCTTTATCTTACTATCAGCGAGAGAGATGGATTTTTTGTTGTTAAATTTCTTTATGTAGAGGAGATTCCTCGCATTCATTCCGAGGATTCAAAAATCGAACATGAGAGAAGAGTTTTAGGATTGCGAGAAGTATATCATCAAAACAGAAAAAGGGAACATTTTTCATCATGAGAAGTCGCATTTGGAAAAAGATATTTTTTTGTCACCTTTTGGATACAATTTCGTCATACCATTTGTCAGAAATATTTAATTTATGTTTGCATCGCAACTCGCAAAAATCCGCAACGGTCAGCTCGACGCTTTCTGAGCACTCTATGATATGAGCTATGACCGCGTGTATGGATTTATCTATCACCGAACAGGTGACCATGAGAAAACAGAGGACATCGTCGCTGATACCTATATGAAGGCACTTCGTCGTATCAGCGGATTCCGTGGAAATCATGAAGGAGAATTTTTCTCCTGGATCTACCGTATCGCCTATACGACCCTGATTGATGATACTCGCTCCGCTCGTCCGACAGAGGAGCTCGATGATACTCTCGGGTATAGCCGCGATCTAGGACATGAGATAGACACGAGTACCAAGCTCGGAGAAGTGATGAATTTCCTCCAGACACTCACAGAGCGAGAGCGGACTCTCCTCACGATGCGCGTCTGGGATGGACTCTCCTACGCCGAGATCAGCGAGATCACCGGTGAGAGTGTCGCAAATGCCAAAAAAATAATTTCTCGCACCATGGCAAAAATATCCGCAAATATTACCTACCTCTTTATTTTTTCACTTCTTCTCTCCTATGTCAGTGAATATTAACGACATCCTCGAAGAGCTCTACGCTCTCGATCCTGATCTCCGTCAAAAGGAATCAGAAATACAGAAAATCATCGAACGGATGATAAAAAATCGTCCAGAAATCCAGATGGATGAATCATTTCGCAACGAGCTCAGACAAAAAATCATGCTCGAGATTGAACGCGAGATGAAGCGACAAAACGCACCAAAATACTGGTGGAGCTGGATGCCCGTCGCAGGAGCCCTCAGTCTCTGTCTGATAGCCAGTGTCTGGATCATAAACGGCAGAGAGAGTAGAGACTCAGCAGCAACACTCCTCTCATTTCAAAACACTGTCCGAGAAGTCGGTCAAGAATGACTCGGAACCATAGAGCTCGCACCACAGGCACAGACAACAGCACGACCACAGAGTGGTGGTGGAGGCGGTGGCGGATCGCTCGGCAATGCCGACGCTGTCTCGTCAAAGATGATGGCGCCAGATGCTATGATCTATCCTCCTGTCGATATGCCAGTGTATAATTATACCTACGACGGAAAAATAGAGCTCCCTGAAGCCGAGCTCCCCGTCTACAGAAAAGAAAGTGTCCCCTTCAATAGCAGCGACACTCGCGCGATCGTCCGAAATCTCGCCATTAGAGATATCGATACAGGAGCATTTGAAAATCTCGGGCTCTCCAATTTCACCCTCACAGAGGACAGAGACTACGGCTATATGCTCAATATCGATTTTCTCAATGGAACCATCAACATGTACCAGAATTATCTCAAGTGGCCTCAGCCCGTCTGTGATCAGAACGGCTGTACTCCTCTTCCAAAAATCACAGAATCAGACATCCCCGCGGACAGCGTCATCATCGCCGAGGGCCAGAAATTTATCCAGAAATATCGCATAGATATGAGTGCCTACGGAGCACCACAGGTCGATAGCTCATGGCGTATATGGTACGCTCGCAGCGCAGAGATGGGCGGAGAACAGATGATACCAGATATGTATACCGTCACCTATCCGCTCCTCCTCGATGGTAAAACAATCTACCAAGAAGGTGGCAGCTACAAAGGGCTCACCCTCAACTATGATATCCGCACCAAGCGTATCACAGGATTGTATGGTATCGAGAAATCCACTCTCAACCGCTCATCCTACAAGACTATCCAAGACCTCACTCTCATCCAGGATATGATAAAAAATGGTGGTCGATATATCAATACTGACACGAGTGCCAACGCAGGTCGAAAAGTCGTGAATATCACACTCGGAGAGCCAACCCTCGGCTACGCTCACATATTTGGTGAATGGAAAAATGGTAAGACGACAGAATACCTCGTCCCAGCCTACATCTTCCCGGTCAAAAATCCTCCAAAAGAAGGCTACACTCCAAGTACCATCGTCATCCCTCTCGTAGAATCATTCGTACAAAAAGTACAGATAGGACCTATGGATCCCATCATCTACAGTACAGAGCCAGCAGTAGAGCCAGCCGTGAAGGAATAAAACTAAAGGCCTAGCCTGAATCAGACAAGTTTACCAAGAGTAAAAACAGTTGAGGGACAATTGAGATCAAAAAATGGTTTTTTGAATTTCTGGAGTATTTGTGAAGAAGATGGATCATGGCCATCACGAAGTGCGAGAAAATCATCCCATGTATCATGATTTGCAGTAGAAAGCTCAAACGCTTCATTGCCTGATCAAAAAGTATAAAGCCAAAAAAGTACTATTCGCATATCCTTAAGACCTTCTTGTATATCAAATTTTGGTAATAATTGTGTCAAAAGAGAACACATAATACGAAAATAATCATCGACAGTATCTGGCGTTAATCGTATACATATGGCAACAACTGATTGAACATTTTTCATCAGAGCACGCTGAATATCAGGCTCAAATACTTCTGGATCAGTATAGGTCAGAATCTGGACTCTCTCACGGATATCAGCTATTGCTTGTTCTAGTAAGCCCTGAATATCAGCGGTAGATTCATCATTTTCTCAGCAGATGAATATATATTTCTGAGGCTTATCTCAAGAACCACCTCGACTCTTTCGAATTCTCGGAGGAGCTGAATCCCCTGTTCATCTGCCTGGTGGTGATTGAAGTAATACTGTCATGATAAAGATTTCCAGTATCATATAATAAAAACACATTTGTCAAAAGCTCTGCACAAAATACCAAACGATACACAATGGCAATGCTGCTAATTCTCTTTGCTCCAATATTTGACATTTGTTTTAATATGTAATAAATTATATATGTTGCCTTATATTTTTCTCTTCACACACTATGAAACAAACAGCCTTCCTCGGATTCTGCGCCCTCCTCATCCTCTCCATCATCATGGGATATAGTTTTGCCTCTGCTGGCTCTGAGAGATGAAATGGTCGAGGAAATAGTGGCAATGCCGGCAATAATTCACCCGCATCGGCACCAGCCGCTACCGCAACAACCAGCCAAAGCACAAATGCGAATGCGAATGCAAATGCAAGCACTGCCCAAGAACAAAAATCTCCGCTCTCACAGGGTATACCTGTCCCGATCCCCCCAGAAGAAGTCACTGGAACGACTTCACGCATCCTCATACGATACTTCGATGGCGCAACAGAAGAACTCAAGTCAAATCTCAGCAAACAAGTTGGTATAAAAAAGGTTAAAGAAATGAAAAATAAAGGATGGGCGCTCTACGAAGTCCCTGCAAGCCGCGCACCACAGGAAGTCCTCAAGAAAATCCTCGAAAAGCGTGGTACCCTCATATCAGAAGCAGAGATGGATGTCCTCGTCAACTCACACATCGTGCCCAATGATCCCCTATTCTCCAATCAGTGGCATCATAAAATCATAGGCTCCGAAGAAGCTTGGGATATACAGCTCTCATCACAGGTAGTCGTCGCGGTCGCAGATACTGGTGTCGACAGGAATCATCCAGACCTACAGAATAACACGCTCCTCACAGGCTATAACGCGGTAAAAAATAATAACGACGATACTGACACTGTCTGACACGGAACGAGTGTCATAGGATCTATAGCAGCCGTAGGGGGCAATAACATCGGAGTCGTCGGGACAGCCTATCAGTCAAAAATACTCCCAATAAAGATAACAGGCGACGGTACATCCTCTGCCTATCTCTCCGATATCGGTGAAGCGGTCGCCTATGCGAGCAGCGCAGGAGCAAAAATCATCAATATCAGCTTTGGTCCCCTCTGTAGTAGCTCGTATTTCCACGATGCAGCCGCTAGGATGCGACAGAATGGAGGACTCGTCGTCGTCTCAGCGGGTAATGACGGACAGGAGTCACCGTGTAGTGACACGCCATCAGTCATCTATGTCTCGGCAACAGATAAAAATAATACCAAGACTTCCTGGTCTTCGTATGGAAAATTTGTCGATATAGCTGCCCCTGGTGAATCTATCGCCACGACAACCATGGGTGGATCATACGGATATGTCTCGGGGACATCGTTTTCATCACCTATCGTCGCCGGCTCTCTCGCCCTCCTCTGGAGCAAGAACCCCACACTCAGCAATGACGCCATCGAATCAATTATGAAGAAAACAGCGCTCGACCGTGGAGATACATGATATGATAGCCTCTACGGTGCAGGTGTCCTGAGCTCTCTAGCTGCCCTCTCCTACGGTATGGCTGATGAACCAACTCCTACTCCTCCCACTCCAGACCCCACTATTCCAGACAAGGACACAGAAGCTCCCACATTTACCTCTCTCTCACACACAGACGGTGCCATCATCAACCCGCGAGGTGTCATCATCCTCTCTGCACAGACGACAGATAATGTCGGTACGACAGAAATCACTATCACCTTTGACGGTATGACTGTCGCTCACTGCTACAATTCCTACACCTGTCGATCATTTCCATTTAACACTCGCCGTATCCTCCCAGGAGACCATAGTGTGACATTTACAGCACGGGATGCAGCAGGAAATGAAGCACAGCAGACTATCAGTATGAAAAAGTAGTGTTAAATGCCCCTCATAGAATCATTCGTACAAAAAGTACAGATGGAGCCATTGATCCCATCATCTACAGTACAGAGCGGGAGATGAAATCAGGGGTAAAAGTATCTCTACGAACTATTTAATCATTGATGCGATAACTATATCATCGTTCATAAAATGATACAACTCTGCTGGACGCTTTGAATCAGTCGTATTTTTGTCGCCAGTTGGACTAATGATTCAGAGAGAGAGGAGTCGTTTACGAAAATTTCTCTTATCAAATGCGCGACCAAAAACTACCTCGTACATGTGCTGAAATTGAGAGAGTGTGAATTGTGTGGGAAGGATATTGCGGATAATCGTACTGTATTCCATCTTCCACTCGAGTCTCTGACGAGCATAATGAATGATGTGAGCATGATCATAGGCTACTGTTTCAGGAGAAACCTGTGAAATGGGTAGGAGCGTTGTCTTCGTCATGTCTATCTGGTTCAGAAAAACTTCTGTACTCACAAGTGCGTAGTATACAACAGAGAGGACATGTCACCGTGAATCACGATGAGGATCGCCAAAGGTCGCGAGCTGTTCTTTATAAACACCTGTGATACCTGTTTTTTCTTGGAGTATTTTATCAAAAGAATCCTCAAGGCTCAAGCCTGAAGTTAAAATACTTCCTGGGAGAACATTGCGCCCTTTTGCATTGGCATGACTCGGTGCTGTCAGGACGACACAGAGCTCATCACGGTAGATCGTAAAAATGACGACATCGAGTGCTGGAATAGGCACTGGGAGATGAAAGAGATCGATAGAAGAATCTGGCTGCATAAAAAAGTGTTATAAATACGCTTATTATAGGAAATAATTGTTATAATTCGAAAATACTTTTCCAGTACTACTATTTTTTGCATGGAAAATACTTATTATACTATTTTAAATACTGTATTTGACATTTTGTATTTTATAAATAATGATCTGGTAAAATAAATAGAAAAGTCCCCGGCTGCTTGCGCAAACCGGGGACTTCGTAGGGGGCTCTCAAGTAACATCCGGTTAAGGAGCCAACCTGAGAGCGTCATCATCCATCAGACGGCATCGACCACTGCAGCAGCTGCTTTCGTGGCACTCTGTCCTTTCGAAGCAGAGACTTTGCTCATTACTTGGATGAGGCGACGGAAGCGCTTCTTGAGTTGCGCTTCAGTCTCACCAGGCTCAGGCTCGAACGACTGAACCATCTCGGAATCAAAGCCCATTTCTAGGGCCAGCTTGATCGGATGGCGTGGGCTATCAACATCGGTTTGACCCGAGGTGTTGAAATACAGGTAACAGAACCTGACACGGTCGGCCTTCGCCGATGTAATCAGATCCCGCACCCCCTGCGGAGAACGAGGATGGTCAGTGTTTGCACCGTCCGAGAAGACGATGATGTCGATGTCGGCATCAATGCCTGTCGCCTTCTTTTGTTCCGCCGCATATTTCATGGCTATGCTAACACCCTCGATGATGGATGCATGCAGGGCCGTCGATCCGCCGTCATAGTATTCCGCCAGCGTGAGCTGAGGGAGTTTATCGAGCGTATGGAAGGCGCTGCCATCCGGGCCTACCCAGATTTGCCGGGGTGAATCCGAGAATCCGATACCACCGATCCGGAGAGCGGCGATATCATCTTCACGAGCCTCTTTGAGGGCCGGGATGTAGTCATTGTTGAGTCCATCGACCAGGAGTGGAGCATATCTGCCCATAGAGCCGGATCCGTCGAGGATTTTGAGGACGATTCGGAGGCCTCCACCAGTCATGGCTTCGTCCTCCGTGAGATCGTGACCTCTGATGACAGGGGCAACGATTTGATGAGTGTGCAGGCTGATGACCGACGACCCGGCTGGGTCACGGAAAAAGCCTGCGATATCTGCGATATTTTGTGAGTTGCTCATAGAGCGTATATGTAATTCTTTTGTTGTGGATTTGAGTCCGCCGGCGGAATTGCCGGCGGACTCGGTGGATTGTTGTGGAATCAGACTTTACCGAAGGGCGTGTCAGTGTTGATGAACTTGACGCCCGAGGCGAGAGCTGCATTGTTTTGAGCTGCCACATGGGTAGCCCCTGGCACGATTGGTGCCGTCCCATCGCTGATGAAACGGAACTTCTCGAGGTACTTGGTGCCGGCGAGGGCATCCAGCGCTTGTTGCTTCGTGTGATAGACGCAGAAGTCTTCTGCAACTCCAGCAAATTCGACGGTGTCGAACTCTTTGAAGCCTTCGATGACATCTTTCTGGAAACCACCCTGAGGATGGCTCGTATCAGGACGGCAAGGGCTGAAAGCCCCGAACCAATCCGTATCCGAGAGGTGGCCCTTGAAGACCAGCTGAGGTTCCATGCTGAGAGCACCGCTCATGAACGAGATAGTCTCGGCGAGCATGGGGTGCATATTGACACCATCGGTGCGCAGGACACAGTGAGTGGCGAAGACCCAGATAGGTCCTTGCCCTGTGGCTTGCAGATGATCCCAATAGGCGACGGTGTCCTGAGGGTCGAAGTGTGCCTGGTAGTAACCCAGATCATCTCCAGTAGCGGCATGAACAGCCTTGAAGACTGCATGGTTGCGATCTTCGAGGGTGAAGATAGCCGCTTTGAGGACGCTGAGGTCCAGAGGAACACCGTTCTTGTCACGCCAGTAGCGGTCAAACGAACGATGATTCTCTGGGTGACCGTCCTGGCTTGCGACCAGGCCGCTGTAATGCTCCACGACGGTGCCGTTGATGAGACGGGCACACATACGGAGGACGACAGCATCAGTGCCACTCACTGGAAGACGACCATTGTCACGGAAGTCTTCTTCGAGATCGACCAACATGGCCGCATTTTTGACACCCGCCTTACGACGAGCATGAGCCGACTGGAGGCCGACTTTGAGGGCGTATCGTGCACCCTCCTGATAGGCACCGGAGATGTCGGGGCTCCAACCGTAGCGAGTTGCTTTGGTCGGATCCCAGAATGTGGGTGTCCAGATGAGGGGGGCGTGTTCGGGTGTGGTTTTGGCCATGATGTTGGGTCCTTCGTTTTTGGATGTATTTGTTTGAGTTGTCTGTGGAATTTGTACATCGATGTCACAGACTTGGGCACCGATGAGAGTTGCGATGGCTTTATTGGCCATGAGGTATTCGCTCACGCCTTTTTGGCCATCAGGTTGACGAGTTGTTCCATCACCCGCGAAGAGCTCGCGGAGATGGAGTGTGAAATACAGGAAAATACGAGCATTGTCTGCTGTGTCCGAAGACTGCAGATAACGCTCGACTGTCATGTATAGAGGATCGCCCGAACCGGTCTTATCGACATCGGTCAGGACAAACCCCACACGCTGTTGGAATGCAGGGAAGTTCTGATGATTCATCTGACGGAGTTCCGGCAGATGCTTCTCCAGTCTTTCCCCGATTGCGGGCATGTCGCTGTAGGCCGCTTTCACGACTTCGACGACATTATCCCATGTCCCCAGGAGAGCATCTTGCCCAGCTGGGAACACAACGAGTCGGAATTGGTTGCCTTCGTCCACCACCTTGCGGCAGATGTAGTCAGCTTCGTATCCGACGGTGAGCAGCATGTCGTAGCCTGAGAGGCCGAGGAGGGATTGCATCCCTGTCTCGTCCATGGGCATGACGACACGCCGTGTGGGGTCATCGGTCAGAGTGAGGAAATCCTCGGGTTTTTTGCCTCGGATAAGTCTCCCACAGAGACCGCTGACTGTGCCGGTTTGACCGGCTGTGAGTGCGGCGATATACGCCGCTATGGTAGTGATGTGTGTGCTCAAGGTGAGCTCCTTTCTTTTTGATGTTTACTTGCGACCAATAGTCAGAATCTTGCCTGATGTAACTGCTGCCACCTTGTTGTCAAAGGAGAGCAGAGCATCATTTTCTGATATATGACCAGTGGTATCGGCAAGGAGAGTGTAGCTCCCCTGAGCCAAATCTTGTTTGACGATGCCTTGGAGGGTCGAGTGCAAAATCGATGCCTGTTGGAAGAGTTTTCCACGGAGGTTTTCCCAATGAGGGAAGCCTGCGTCTGAACCTGACAACATAACATCAGCCTTAACTGTTCCATCCAATCCAATGATCGCGTATCGGATACACTCCTGTCCGCGATAACTGGTCTTCCTGACGAGCAGGACTGCATCTGTTCTGAAGTAGACGGAGAAGTCCGTCTGTTTTTCTCCAGAACGCAAGGGTTTGAGGGTGGTAATTTTGTGATGACTGTGTTTGCCCGTAGTCTCTCGCGAGACGACGAACCATTCCCAGTCCCGAAGTGCACGATCATAGCCGAAGATTACTTCCCGACCAGATATGTGACGATCGCAGGTAAACCAGGTTTGACCCTGAAAGACCTGCATGAGAGTCTCTTCGAGGAAGAGACCGTCCTCATAGGCTCCGCGCATGAGGCTGTTACCAGCCGTACGATAGAGTGACTGAGGAGAAGTATCCCAGACGGCTTTCCCGCCTTCGAGGACACCAGTGGTGGTGCCAGGTTTTTTCGTCAACCCCCCTGCCAAGCTGTAGATCTCCAGGGATACTGGAGCGAGGCTCGCAGGATCAGGACAGACGACGAGGGATTCATCGAAGAATCGATACTCAGCACCCGGAATGAATGTGAGATTGCCGTGAAAGGCTATCTTACCAATGTTGCTGACGGAGATAATCTCCACAGCACTCCCCTTGCGAGAAGCGATGCGAAGCTGATGTCCAATGGCCTGAACCCGGAGGATATCCCCCGTAGTCGCAAACAGCTCCTGGATGAGGAGTAGAACTGGTGCCGTCCAAATAACCATCGTCTGGGTTTGGCACTGCGGACAGTGCTTCCGTGAACGGTGATACTCGATGTGACACGAGCTGCATGTGGCCATTTCTGACCCCATAGTCCTCAATAGTGCTGGATCGAGCCCGGTGCGTTTCCGTTTTAGGGCACTCACCAGCATATGGAGAACATCGTCCGAGAGAATCTCGGGACGAGCTCTGAGCAGTGGTGGCCATTTGACATCCTGGTCATACACGGTTGCAGCCGCCTTGGTCCTCTCGTGCAGGGAGCTGAGAGTAGGATGCTGACCCTGTTTGAAGGGGTGAGCACCCATGACAGCTACCTGTGAAAAGATGACTGAAAAGGCAAATGCATCGTGTTCGGGCTTGGCTTCTACGATTTGCTTCACCGACTTGTCCAGATTGGGATAGAGGTCAGGATGACAAAAGAGTTCGGTCGTTGCCAAGCATGGGTAACCACCAGGATAAGACCAAGAGTCGGTATCGCACCAGGCCCTGTCAGGCCCTCGCGGATCGAAGAGAACACAACCCAAATTCACATCACCGACAACGAGGCCGGCTCTGTGAATCAAGGCGAGATCCTCAAAGATACTCGCGAAGAGCTGAGCGATAAAGCCCAGATTGAGACCATACTTGGTCCTCTCAGGTCGGTCCGTGAGGACCTTCAACTTTTCGAAGCCAGCAGTTACCCGATTCATGAGGTAACCAATCGTCTTCCCACGACCATCGGTAGCGAGGGTTTGTGGTATGACGAACTGGCGACCGAGCCGGACATTACTTGATGTGATATGTCCGACTTTTTTGGATCGGTATGCTGCTAGCTGTGCGGCTCCTGAATCCCCCTTTTCGGGTGGATGAAAGAGCTTAACACAGAGACCAGGATCATCAGAGAAAGTCAAAACCGTCCCCTCTGACCCAGAACCCAACTTGGTAGCTAGGCTTTCGTCGAATGTTTTTCCGTTAACTATGAACATGGTGTGATGTCGCTTCCTTTGGCGTTATTGAGGCAGATAACTGTGCAGTCGTCTGTCATTTTCTCTGGCGCACGCTCGAAACATTCCACGAGGATTGCTCGAGGCGTGCGTGATGTGTCAAAGAGATCCAATCGGAATTGTGGTTCCGAGAAGAGATCCTTGAGTCCATCGGTGGATATCACGAGACGATGCACATCGTTCGCGACATATGTTCTTGTCACAAATCCAGCACTGGGCCGATTGATAGACTGACTGATGTAGTCAGGCCGATCATTTTGCTCGATGACATTGAGGTCATCGTTGACGAGTATTACCCCGTCACCAGCACTGAATGTGACAAGTGTTTCCCCATCGGTTATAAAGCCAATGAGCGTAGCAGACAAATAGTCCGTACGGAACCGCCCCATTGCTGAGAGCGAATTCCTAAATGCTTGATCACCCTTGAATTGGGCTGGATAAGGCCAATGCATTCCTTCGGGGATGACCAAAGCACTCAAGTTCTTGAGAAACTCAGCTGCAAAAGAGTAGAGAACCCTCGGAATGTCTTCCAATTTGGATCCTCCACAGATTAGTTGCTGAATACGCCCAAGAGCGTAGGTCACAAGGAGATTTGATCCTACCTCTGACCGTGATACTGCAGGAATACCGGTGCAACCGTCACTCACGAGACCCACGCTATACGTTTTACCGTAAGCAGGGACCTCAAAAGTTTGGGTATCACAAGCATCCTGGTTATTTATGCCGAGCTGACGGTGTTTACCACCGTGCAGCGTAGCTTTCCTTATTATCATGATGTGTGTCTGATGGATGATGTACAAGAACAAACATGTAGCTCCAAGCCAGCGAAACTGGACAGAGGCATGATTTGTATTTTAATAGTATATAATAATTGTATTTGTCAAATATATAAGGGTATATATTTATGACTTATTTATTATTATATAGTGTTATATATACACTTATTATTATAGAGCTATTTTTTATATTGCAATAATAAAGTGTATTTCCTACACTTACTGAGAACTTTTAGGCTTTCCTATGCCGTAACATAGCTCTCACCAGTTCACTATGACTCGCATAAAGTGTCTTGATTTTTTCATCCACGAGGGGCATCCAATCAAAATCTATTGCATCATCCCCTGCTTCTGGCTCCATGATGCCAACTTGCTCATCCGTGAGGTGGACATGAACTGCTGTCGTCTCCATCCAAGCATTATCAGTATTTCTCGGATCGTCGACATATCCCTGATATACAATAGGTGCTTGTGAAAAATCTATATCCAGCCCCGCTTCTTCTTTGAGCTCTCGTTTTGCAGCAGCCGATCCATATTCTCAATAATCTACCATACCTCCTGGGATGGCCCATTCACCAGTATCTCAACGCTTGATAACAAGTAGCTCCAGTTGTCCTGTCTCTGGATTATTCCTCGTTACCAGCGGATCAGCTGCGAAATTGGCTCCCCATTTTCCGAGGGTTCCTCGATCAGATATACCAGTCCTACCCCGTGGATTCATAGGTCTCCCCTGCTCATCTCGTCGGACTATTCATTCATAACTCTGAAATACTGTATCAAGATCACTTGGAACATCTGGATTATCTGCCCAACCTTGAATTCATTTTGTTGCGAATTGTCTCAAGACATTCTCATGTGTAAACTTCTCAGAACTATATTCTGGAAATGTAACATCCCATGAAACTTTGTCATCAGGCACATGAAAACGCTCTGGATAATCCTCTGGTTTCTGGGTACGAGATTTTATGTGAAGAGGTTTTTGATGATTTACATGCATAGAAACCATTGATCTATTTGTTTGTGGGAGATAGAGCCCGTGTCTCTGGATATATTCGGCAACACCTTCGCTCAAACCTGTAAAATCACCCTCAGGAATTTGTTCCCTGACGAGGCTACTTGATAATCTGATGAGTTTTTCATGAGCAAGAAATGGCATAATACTATAATTATCGAGACCACTATAGTCCACTGAAGCATCACCTCTCGGTACAAACAGTTTTGAAGCTTTTTGTTTTACCCACTCTGGGTGCATCCAGAATTTATCTATATTTGGGATAACATCAGTGCCGAATACTTGTCTGGGAATTATCCTATATTCTGATGCAAACCAGCTATGAACACCATGCGTCGCAGATTGCTCACGAGCAGCATCGATAAAGTCAAAATTGGCCACCAACAATCCCTGGGGAAAATCAGTTTGCTCTTCCACGAGTATTTCCATCATGCGTCGTCTGTGTTCATTTGATACATTGTATGCCTTGTCTGGACGAGTTCCACTCGGTCACATATGTACGCTATCAGCCCTTCACTCTGAGAGTACTTGTCTGGCTATTGCTATATGTGCGAGGTGTGGCGGGTCAAATGCCCCTCCACTAAAAGCCAATTCATTTTTCATAGTTTCTAGGGTGAGAAATATAACTGTACCCGAGCCGTGTATATTTTTTAGGATCTGATAGACTCAGCCAAAATAGGGACAATCGAATTAATAGTGACTTTTGGATTTTCTGACAGTTTTGCTGCTTGGAGGGGAACCGTATCTGATGTGGTCACGCCATCGAATTCTTGTACGAAATTTTCAAACTTGTTCCCGGGGAAAACAGGGTGAGTAAAGAGAGAGTCTACAGTCTTTGCTCATTTATCTCGTAATATTCGAGCTGCACCTTTGAGCGTACCACCTGTCATGACGAGATCGTCAATCAAAACTATTGGTGCATTACTAATCCAGTTTTCACCTTCCACAAGAGTAAGTTGTTTCTCTTCTTTGGTTGGATCCTCTTGATTTCGCAATTTCTCAAAAATGACTATTTTTCTTTTTCAAAAGAGATTTCCAAATCTTTTTTTTGCTCCAAGGTCAGGAAAAGCAATCACGGCGTCTTCCGGAAGATTCTTCGCCTGAGATTCCATAAAACTCAGAGATTCCACAAATAATTCATCTCCTACATAAAATGACTCTCTCGGATCATGGAGATCAAAAAAAGATACTTGGTTTAAACTGGTGCGGCATTGAGGTAAGGATTCGAGTAAGCGCATCATAGCTTTTGCAGTTACAACATCTCCATTTGTAACAATTCTCTCCATAGTACCTACAGAAAAATATGGGTTCAAAATATTGAGGGCTCTCGCACCATAGCGCACTAGGGCTCCAAGTGCCGCATACTGAGAGAATAATGTTTGCATAGAAGAAAAATCTCCTAACCAATATATCACCTCTCACCTCACATCTCACTGAACATCAGCAAAGTTTATATTTGGGGTTCCATCCGGAAATGTCTCATAACGCATGCGGCTATTACCAAATGACCCACCTATAGATTGTGTAAATTTTTCTCCTTGCTCTGCAAATTCTGGTGTTGTAAAAATAATTGGTTGTTCGTTTTTAGTCATAAATATAGATGTTAAAGAGTAGAATATCCATCATCTCTGAGCGAACGCGTATACCATGCGTCTCTATGAGAATCAGCAATTAACAGTTGAACTGATTTGGTAGCCTTTGTGACTGTGATATGTAGCTGTTCATCTGGTCCAGAGGTGTGTATAACTCTCCCGTCCGTATAGACTAATACAGGTCGTCTATCCAGCTGTTTTGCTGTGATAGATGTCTCGCTCGATACTGGCAACTGAATAGGGTTGAGATGGCGGGCACGAGGTGGCGCTATATGAGTCATGACAAATTGATCACTCTCAAGTGGGAGTATATCGGCTCCGAGATTACCAGAAAAACCTGTTGATCATGCTGGGGTAGACACTATGACTCCACTACTTATGATATCTCTTGCAACTATTGTCGGCCTATCTGGCTGAGATACTGCTACATCGTAGACACATATTCCTCCTCATCGTACAGGAGTCATGTAGGTATCACCAAATGTATAATGATCAGACTTTTTCTCACCAGTATCTATCTGGACCTTCAGCAGTGGATGATGAGTAGTTTCAAATTGCTGAGCATGTGCGAGTACTGAGCGCGAGTGCATGAGATATCAAACAGTCCCGAAATTGATACCCAAAAATGGCATATCCTTGTCACGGTATGAATCAATAGCTGCAAGCATTGTCCCATCACCACCGAGAACCACAATAGCTGCACGAGATATTCCCGAAATGATCTTCTCTAAATCTGAGCTCTCTAAGAACTCCCGGACTTCTGGCTTATTTTCATAATCCCACTGACCAGTGACGGCTATTGTTTCTCAGAAATTTTTGGTATGGAAAGGCATAATAATATTTATTGTTTCTGTCTAAGGATAGCTTGTTTTAGCTTTTCATATTCGCGTCACCAGTAGATTCAATTCTCTGCCTCATGCGTGTCATATCCGAAAGGTCGACGACTGAGCGCTACTATTGTTGGAGACTGAATACGCTTGAAAAAATTATTTCTGAGGAGCTTGTATATTCGCTCGAAATCTTCGATAAAAAGAGCTGGGTCAGCCTGCATCAATGCATCAATTTTTCTATGAGCCTGTTCTAGCTCATGAGCTGGTGTCACGCTCGGATCAACGAGGAAATCATAATTTCTATGAAGCTTTTCTGCTAGTTTACCATCATTATAATCCCGCAGTATCTGTGCAGGGCTCTGATTCAAATCCCAAACATGATAAAAAAGTGCATCATGGTATGGATATACAAATGGATCCCCTCCTTCTCATCGGAATGGACTCTCATTAGTACGCTTGCTGTCGATACTTTGCTCGGCAGAGAGCTCTGCAGAAGCAGCTACTTCGAGGGTTGTATTGGGAATTGTTTCTCCATATGTCGCATTGATATACCTCGCGAGTGAGCGAATTTGAGTTTTATAGAGGTCGCCGAGCGGTGCCATAAAACCATTCACATCACCATAGAGCGTGCAATATCCTGTGAATATCTCTGATTTATTTCCATTATTCGTATACATTCATCGGATATCCACATGAGAAGCAACTGCTGAGAGAATTCCTGAACTACGATGGCGAGCCTGCATATTCTCATGTCCGAGACCATCTAGTCCACCTTCAGACCCTGCGAGTACAGTTTCTACTTGGGATTTGAGGTCATTCACACAATCAGCAAGTGGAATAATATGGTACGCGATACCGAGTTTATTGGCGAGATCTTGCGCTGCTCACTTGAGTGTTTCACCATTGTATTCTGAAGGCATATTTACTCATACTATATTTTCTGCACCAATAGCATATTTCAGGAGGGCCGCAGAGACAGCTGAATCTATACCTCCACTCAAGCCGATGACGACTTTCTTTTTACCTAGACTTTCCCAACGCTCTCGGAGAGCGAATATGAGAGCATCAAAAACTTCTTTCATTTTATGAGGAGACTCTGGAATGACGCCACTCTCAGCATCGAAAGTTCATTCTTGAAATGTTGGTGCTTGCATTTTCTTCACGCCATCCGCAAACATCAAACTCGAACCGTCAAAAACGTGTTCATTTTTACCATTACCACCGCGTCCTACATTATTCACATACCAGAATTGTTTAAACCCTTTGCTCTGTCGACGGAGGTATGCATCACGGACAGGCGCTTTGCCTATACCAAATGGTGAAGAAGAGAGATTTATCATAACTTCTGCTCCATCTTCACGGAGGATATCAACAGGCTTTTCGAGATAATCATGATCCCACATGTCTTCGCAGGTGATAACTCCAACACGCGTATTGGTACCATTAATAGGCATATCAAAAGCTTTGAGCACATCAGGAAGACCTACGCCGAGTTCTTTCGCGAGATCACGAAGAGATGTGAAATATCGCTTATCATGAAACATACCATAATTTGGCATCAAGCTCTTGTGAGTAAGACCGGCTCAGAGATGTTGAGACCCTCAATGAGTAAGCATCTCACCATCATGTGCTACAATGGCAGAATTATATCGTCGAAATGTTCCATCTTCACCAACTTTCGTGAAATCTGGCGTCACATTTCCAAATATGATTCCGAGACCACCTCGAGTCTTCGCAACGAGCTCATGAGACATCGCATGACAATCATTCACAAAGTCTGGACGCTTCCATTCGTCGCCAATGAAGTATCCAGGAATTGTCATCTCAGGAAATACTACAAGCCCTTCAGGATCTTCATTACCAGCTCGCTCTACGAGCTGTAGAGCACGTTTGAGATTTTTCTCTGGTTGTCCAGGGGTTATGTCCATTTGGACAGCATGAATGGGCATAATTATTCGTTAATAAATTAAACTTCTAGCTCTGACCTTACGACACCTTCTTCTCCAAATATATTTTTGAAAAGCCCCAAACGTTCTGGTGATCCTGTTCCTTTTTCAGGATTATCTGAGAGCTTAACCCAGGAAACCCATGTACCATCTGCACGTTGAATTCTATCAGGCTTACACACTACAGAGAATGAGCCAAAAGGAGACTTGATAATATGCTCATTTCGCGGCCAAGTCCCCTTGGAATTATTTGTCCAATTTGTACCAATACCAAATGTCAATTTACCAACATCATTCTTGTGAATATCGTATATATTAACCGCACCTCTTGCATCAAGACCATCACTCGGAATACTGGCAACTTCCTGGGGATTTCGTCCATGTTTTTTGAGCCATGCAACATATTCTGGTATACCAATAAGTGGGTCTTTTGAGTCATGACGGCAACCGTTATGATTCTCTAGGATATCCTGTGGACAATTTTTAAAGTAAAAAGTCGTGCCATAAGTATCAGGCAGTAAAATACCGAGCCCTGGATATCGCTGAATCCACTCACGGTCAAATCAATACATCGCATTGACGATGCCGTCACGAGTATCCTCGAGAGCCGTCACGAGGCCCCGTGGTTCATGAGCATTAGTTCATTTTGGGTTCGCACTACCGAATTCACGAGCTATCATGACATTACTCGTACCAACACATTGATCTGGTATGAGTTTTGAAATTTTCTCAAAAACAAATCTCTGGTAGTCAGTACTGGCTGCTCTCCTGCTCCCGAATTCCATAAATGTCATATCTGGCTGTTCTCGCATCGTACGAATATCCTGATAGAGCCTGTGCTGCATTTCAGTGAGAATTTGAGCAAACTCACTTTCAGTTATTTTCTCTTTTTTCATCTTATGGTAGAGATAGAGCGTATTGACGATTTTGAGTGCGGGGATTTCCCAGTGAGTTACCTCGTTCCATTTACCGCTGAATTCAATGTCGTACCCTCCCTCCCCATCTGGTTCTACGCTGTATTCAGG
This sequence comes from uncultured Candidatus Peribacteria bacterium, assembly GCA_964421335.1. Lineage (GTDB taxonomy): Bacteria > Patescibacteriota > Gracilibacteria > BD1-5 > JAGOOR01 > JAGOOR01. Next base: position 1,993 of record CAYQWU010000003.1, on the reverse strand, counting down.
CAATTGTAATTTTGCGAGCTCTCCTATTGCTTTATCGCCGAGGAGTTGTTTTCAATTACCGAGACGCATTCCTCTCACGAATGACTCATCTGCAGTGGTTATGCCTTTTAAAGATCGAACAGCGTCGAATTGCTCACGAATTGCTTCGATAGGAATAACATCTGCAATATGCACATCTTTACTTCTCACCTTCATTTTCCAAACAACAGGACGATTTTCCCATTCTGGATGAGTGCTGACAAAGTCATGCATCATGAGTTTGTACATGTCAGTATTGAGCAAACTAGTTATTTCTGGTTCATCTCTCGCAACACTAAACATGTCTCGAATGAGTGGACTCTGTATCATATGCTAAATTATTAAAAACTAAATCAGTATCATATATAACTATTATATATATATTGTCAATATACATATATAGATAATATTTATTGCAACATATTTGAACCAATGTTGAGCTCTTGTGCCTGGCTTGCAAGATGCAATTTCATGAGAGCTACAGCATGTGCTGGATCAACCACTTTTTTGAGCTCCTCTATCAGGGCTGTCATCTCGATACCCTTTTTGATACCTGCCTGTTTTGATTCTTCTTGACGGAGGGTCGCGAGTTGCTGAGTGCTCGTCAATTGTGTTTCTTCATAACCAATTTTCGCCATTGTTCTCTCGTGTTCAGCTGTATCGAGTGATTTCTGAGTTTGTACTATCGCTGCTTGCTCGAGAACTCTTTGTACATTTTTATCAACTGGCTCCCATTCACGGAGAGAGACACTGTCTATTCTGATTCCGAGAGATTCAAAAGGCTTCTGAGTAAAAAATCCCATCTCAGTAATTTTTTGTCCTGTTCCTTGTTTGAATTCATCAAAAGATAATTTGGCAACTTCATCTGTAACAGCCGCCTGGATTTTATTGAAAAATTCACAGAAAGGATCATGTGATTCTTGGACCAATTTCGTGACATCATCAATACCATAAAAAATCATCAACTTGACCGTCACCATAGCATTATCGCGGGTTCGAACTGGAAAAGAAAAGTAGGTTTGACTATCTCCCAATCTCAAAACTTCAAAATTGAGAGCTCATGGAACTTTGTCAGAATCAGGGCCACTCGCACTACCTGTCCAACGAAATTTCTTGACTCTCTGCTGTACTGGATTTATGAAAAGTGCTGGTTTTTCTTTTCAGAGTATGATGTTTTCTTTCCCATCTTGCTCTATGACCACCATTGCTTCTTTTTCAGAAAGAGTTTTTCGTTCGAAGGCGACAAATCGTCCGTTTGGATGAACATGAATAACAGCGGGTCATTTTACTTCTCTATACTCCCCTGTTTCATCATAGAGCCATCCTATTTGTTGTTCGGTGAGCATAACTCGTTCGAATTCGAGTACCATACCATCAGGATGTATAAAATCTACCGCAGGACCATCTACATCTCGTGGATTCTTCTCTGGCTCAAAAAATTGCACTCGATCACCATGCTGTATTTCGACCCTTTCAAATGGTCGAACATGACTGAGTGGTCAGGCATATTTTGGTCACATGACCTCCTCTACCTTTCATCGAAATGTTATAATGAGGGCTTTTTGTCCCGGAGGAATATGTGTACCCATACCGAGAGGTCCTCGCTGAAAAGATTGATTTTCCTTGGCACCTTGTTCTTCGTGTGGTTTTTTAGGCATAGTATATTTAGTTAAAAAATAATTATTGTATCTATAACACTTATTATAAATGAAAAATGTATATATCTTTATATAAGTATTTATTCAATTAATTTAATGAGTGTTAATAGTACACTTATAATGTAATAATAAAAAAGATAATTGCAAATTATTTTTAATAAAATCACTTCTTCTCTGCTACCAGAACTCATATCTTTTAAATATTTTGGCTCAAACATGCACAAAAAAACACCTGTACAGGTGTTTTTATTTTTTTGTAGCAAATGGCTCCCCTTAGCTCACATACTTCGAACTAAATACTTCCAAGAAATAATAGA
>CAYQWU010000002.1:0-27420 GCA_964421335.1 uncultured Candidatus Peribacteria bacterium | reverse complement strand
CAGGAGCTGGTGCCCAATACATTTGAAGATATCATCGTCATGGTGTCACTCTACCGACCAGGTCCGATGCTCTACATCCCGACCTACATCAAGAGAAAACACGGAAAAGAAAAAGTGAAATACCCGCACGAATCTCTCGCACAAATCCTCCAACTGACTCAGGGTATAGCCGTCTACCAAGAACAAATCATGCAGCTCGTTCAGGCATTTGCTGGATTCTCTCTCGGTGAAGCTGACATACTCCGACGAGCGATGGGTAAGAAAATTAAAGAACTCATGGACGAGCAGAAAGGCAAATTCATAGAGGCAGCGATGAAAATCTGACACTCAGAAAAACTCGCAACCTACATATTCACTGATATCATCGAACCCTTTGCTGGATATGGTTTCAACAAATCTCACGCAGCCTGTTATTCGATGATTGCGTATCAGACTGCGTATCTGAAGGCGTACTATCCAACAGAATTCCTAACAGCACTCATGGTCTCAGATGAGGATGACAGCGACCGAATCGTTCTCGAGATAAATGAAGCTCGCTCAAAATGAATCCAGGTACTCGTCCCTGATGTAAACGAATCAAGGAGGCACTTTACCTATATTGATAAGACGAAAATCCGTTTCGGGCTCAAAGCTATAAAAGGAGTCGGTGATGGACCGATTGGTACGATATTGAGTGGACGAGAATGAGGGAATTATACGACACTCGAAGACCTCGTACAGAAAACAGGATCAGATGTCATCAACAAAAAAACACTCGATGCTCTCATCAAGAGTGGTGCCATGGACACTCTCTGAGAACGGGGTCATATGCTCGCAAATATGGAGAGGATGGCAGGATATCTCAGAGAAATAGAACACAAAACAAGTACGAAACAGATGGACATGTTTGATCTCGGAGAAGGCATGACCGGAAGTGGTCTCATACTCGAATCAGGCGCCCCATTGTCCTTTGAAGAAAAAATCCGCGAAGAGAGAAATGCTATTGGCATGAGTATCTCGGGAGATCCGCTCGATGGACTCAAGCGATACATAGAGAGGAAATCCCTCGGTCTCGATAAGGTATGAGAATTCCTCTCTCTCCTCGAAGAAAGTATCACAGAGGAAGTGATGGTAGCGGATGAGGTCAGTGATGGAGGTGAGGTCATCGTAGAAGAGAAAGAAGTAGATGACACACCGGAAGAAGAAGTAAAAAAAGAAAAGAAAGAAAAACCCATAGTGCAAGTCATAGGCTATGTCGATACGGTCAAAAAAATTCAAACAAAAAAAGGCGACAATATGCTTATCGCGACTTGTTCGAGTACAGGCTGGAAATTCACCGTCATAGTCTTCCCGAAGATGTACGATCAAATAGCTCGTCATATCAATACAGGGGAAATCATCCTCGTGAAAGGGAAACTGAATTGCAAAGTAGAAATGCGGGAGATATCTATCGAGGCAGACCAGGTAAAAAGGTCGACAATATCTGACCTCCGAACAGCGGCTCGGAATGAAGGAATTTTTGGCGATAAGGAAACAGAAGAATCGCTCTTATTTCTAGAACTACAAAAGGCATATACCTGTGTAATAGAGGATAAGATAATCACTCTCAAGCTCTCGGATAAAACACCACGAGAAACACTCCTCGAGATAAAGACACTCCTCGAATGATATGCCCCTTGAGACTATCATGTATGGCTCGATATAGGTGGCAAGATGATAGACACAAAAAAGGAAATAGGAGAAAAACTCATCTAATACTGAGTCTCCAGACTCGTAATAGTCTCACCATTTATCACTATTCTACCGAGCTCGACTCTATCGCGAGAGAGTATGAAGCTCACACGATTATTATCCATATTCAGCGTCCATGTAATATTGGTGTCGAGAGTACGGATGATGCCACGAGAATCCAGCGTAATCATCGGCCTGTAGGAAGTATCTGTAATATATACTCATTTGAGTGAATCGCGAATAGCTGATGGCTCAAGTCGCAGACCTGAACCTATGACATATATTCCCGGATTTTTCACCTCTTCGAGAGTTGCTACTTGGCGGTAAGTAGTCTCTGGGAAATCATATCTCACCTGAAGTCTCTCAACACCACTGAGTCGTATCGAATAAGCAAAAGATTTACCGAGTGAAATAAGAGGAACAGCAGAGAGAGTACCTCAGAGAGTTGGTGTACCAGATTCTCTCTTAAATGTCGTCAAAGGATCTGCACCATAATTGAGAGATATGAGGGGAGCTGTGCGCACGACAGAAGTAGAGAAAGCATCATCATTGCTCCCAAATCATCGAGCGAGTGTCCAGTTCTGATTATCGATGTATGTCTGGATTCAGAGAGGTAGAATTGGAGATACAGAGATGGTTGCTCCAGAGACTTTTCCATTTTTATCGAGAGCATTGATGCCGAGTTTTGGTGGATCTGTGACAATTCTCGTCGTATAGTCTCTGACCCGTCATGCGATGGTGACTCGGACAAGTATTTCAGTACTATCCTTCTGTGTTTCAAATGCTATACGAGTAGGAGAAACCCTCCTATACTGAGATGACGGGAGACGGAATATCTCTACATTGGTCAGCGTGTCTGCTGGGAAATATGATTGGAAATCAATCTCCGTCGGACTCGGAAGAGAAAGCTTTATCTGAGATGGAATCTGAGCCATGATACTTCCCTGCGAAAATTCTGCATACGCATCAAATACTGTGCCACGAGGGAATCCCGTTTCTATCAAACTGCGGGAATCAGTCAGAGTACCATAGTACCATTCGGATTCGACAGGAAGTGAGAGTTTTTTCACACCAACACCTGGAGCGTATTCACTAAGTGACCAATATTGAGAAGACCCCACAAGAGTTTTTTGACCATCAGGGAAAACGATTGTGACGCTGCCATTTTTATCAGTAATGAGACGATCTGTTGGGAGGAGAGGGAGTCGTGTATCTCTGACACTGAGAGGTCTTTTCTCAGCAGTCGTACCAAAGAGTATGAGTGATCATCTCTGTACAGTGACACTACTATCACTCGCAAATCTAACTCTCTGCCCAGTAGTCATCTTATATGAAGCAGTTTTCCCTTTCGTCGTGACATCGAGAGTAGTGGATTCAGTCGTATATCCTGACTGTCCGCCACGGATGATAAAATCAGGTGAGAGGTCTTGTGAAGCACCATTTTCATCGATATATTTACCTCTGGTGAGGAGGGTACGGTAGATCTTATTATGTTCTATGAAAACAGTTCAATCGATATCAGCTATATAGGGCACACTCGAGACAGGCATTGCTGGATCATTCTTTGTCTGAGGAAGTATGTCGACTTGATAGCGAGCTTTTTCGGAGTTGGTTTCAAAGAGAGAGCGGAAGAGGCTGAGGCGAAGATGCTCATTCCCCTGTTTCATAAGTGTCTGATATCGGACACTCGCAGGAGAATTATTCTGGCGAATATGTATCTGCCCATCTCGAGGTATGAGGGCGAGGTTGGGAGTTTTTATATTGAAAAAATCACGATATATATCTGTCGTTGTGTAGACCTTTGGAGCATCTTTGATAGTGTAGGATATTGGCGTGTTCGAATGATTTTCTTTCCTATAAATGATGTTTCAGATTGAGTAGTAGAGATCCAGGTCTCCGTCTCTGTCGTCATCCACAGTGTGGAGCTTATTGTTACCATTGATACCTTCGTCCAGATCTATGACTTTCTGAGTAGTAGTACCATATGTCACATAGAGTCATTGAGCTTTTCTCAGTCCTTGTTCGTCTACCATAGTCGCAAATGTCGTCACATCTGAAGGGGCAGGAACAGGAGCTGTAGTGGTGACAGAGAGAAGAGGAGAAAGGCTCTGTATGGATGGTGCCACTACAGAAGAAAGAGGATTCAAAATGCTGGGATCGAGTGATGCGAGATAACTCTTATTTGCGCTTTGTGCGAGGTGGGCTTTTCCAGATATTTTTCCCGCAAGTGATGGTATCTCTTCCAGTGTTTTTGAATTATTGCCCCACGCGATGATATCCTGGATGAGTCGATTATTTTCTTCCCTATCCAACTGTATAGCTGTGTCTATCTGGTCAAATCTCTCGTTCATCTGAGCCAGAACGGGAGCGAAAGTAGGGGCTGATAGTTGGGTCGTATCCAGGAGTTGATCAAATTGAGCCCGTCGTTCTGGTCTCATATCCATATCCCGAATCAAGTCAGAAAATTGAGCAAGCCCCTCCTGTGGCGTGACGAGCTGTGGATTTTGTGTCGCAGCGATAAGCTCGCGAATCATAGCTGGGATTTGTACGATAGATTCTTCGAGAGTATCGGAATTGTTTTGAGGTATATCTTTCTGATTATCCGGACGATTCTCTGGAGGTGTAGCTGGTGTATCAGATTCTGTAGACGCAAACTCTATCTGTAGTGCTTCCTCGAGATTACCCAGAGACTCCTCTATGTTATCAAACGATATCTCCGAATCACCTACGCTACGATTGGCAATAGCATCTATCGTACTCAGATCAGGCAAGAATCTTTTAGGATTTTTATAATCCTCCTTGTATCATTTATCCCTGTCAAGGAAATCAAAAGGGAGATATCACTTTCTCTCAGTTTTGTGAGCAACCTTCGTTCATGCTACCCACTCAGGAGCGAGAGGAACCTTACGGTAGAGGCACTGAAATTTCGTTGTCGCATTAAATATTCCGAGAGCTGGCTTGAGAGCTGGAGAGAGTGATGGCATTTTCGGAGCAGGAGGCAAATCAGCAAGCTGGGGGATATCCACCGATGGAGGGGCTATGCCTGTTGAGAGACTTGGAATTTCTGGAATCAATGCCATCGGTCCTGCGGAGGTACCTATCGGAGCATCAGGGAGAGACACAGGTTGAAATGTGAGATTATATTCTGGTATTTCAGCATCTATAGTAGGATCAATATTGGAATTATCCAATTTAACATCGTTAAATCTCGGTAATTCCATAATAGGCATATTGGGGATAATCTCTGGGATGACAGCAGACATCCAGTGTTGGAGGTTCCATCGCTCATTACGATTGACTCCACACTCTGCTTCGTAGTCGTTAAAGACATCGATGAGTCATTGCCACGATCCAAGCATCTTCTTGTTGAGAACAAACGATTCAGACCAATTGTTAAATTTTGGACCGTTATCCTCCATCCAATCCCCCATGAATTCTTGTGTTGATTTCACATTTTTTGAAAGACCATAGAGATGTTTTTCTTTTTCATAATAAGCCTCTTGGAGCCTCTCTGGCAATTCTTGATACTCTTTGAGTCGTTCGATATTTTGTCGTAATCGTGATTGATTCGCAGCGCTCTGTGGAGCCTCAAGTGCCTTCTGATATTCTATAAGTTTCTTCTTTATATCTGGACCGTTAGCATAGGGAATATTTGCATCAACACGCTTCATCTTTGGATTAACCGTTATAGGGAATCTCTCAAAAGCTGTCTGAGGTACTCCTGTAATTTTATACAGAGAATCTTCTTCTCCTCGATTAAATAATGATTGCAGAGAAAGAGCGTCTGCTGTCGGGAGGAAGCTACTCAAAAATGAAGATGGTTGCACACTAGGAAGAGCAGAAGCAACACCCTGCTGGAGACCTGATTCGAGACCAGGTATAGCTCATGTATCTATGTGTGCTCCTGCAAAGTCAGGAAGGGCGAGCTTGAGATCAGGAAATTGTGTCAGACTCGCCATAATCTCATCCATCTGCCTCTGATACCAATCCATGATAAAATTAGGGAAACCTTTGACGCTCTGGAGATTGATAGATTCAGGATTTGTGATTCATCCCAGGAAATTCATCACATCAGGATTGAGAGCTATCTTGAGTATATCGTCACCGTATTTCGAGAGGAGCTCGAGAGCTGAATCACTCGATGAAGAACCATCGACTACCTGCGGATTTTCGGCAATTTGTGTGAGAAGTGCAGTCGTATTTTCATCATTTCTCTGAGAAAAATAAGCGGCCGCCGCCTGTGACAGGTCTGTCGGATAGGAGTCTATCGGATCAAATGACGAACAAGAGCTCGCATTAGAAAACACTGCTCGGTCTTTCCTTTCTGGATTATCACGCTTCTCTTCTTCAGGAGGTAAAGTGTCAGAAACATCTGTTTCATTCTCGAGAGGCTTATCCTCACTGCCATCATCTTTGAGAAGTTGAGACAACTGATCGAGAATTGCATAGATACAGTTACCATCAAATCGGAGAGGAAACATTCATGGCTTATTTGGGATAGCATTATTGGGACCAAAACAAACAAGCTGCGTCATAGCTCCTGTGAGGGTCGTATCGAGAAATACTCGGAACTTTGAGATACCCAAACCAGGGGTATATTCTCCTGCTGCGAGAGGCTTCACTGATCCAGTACTGTCAGGAGCATCGTTGAGACCACTCCCCCCCGTAACAGTTGGTCAGCCTCAGAGGAAATCACGAAGACCTCCTGCTCAACGACGCTTTGCACCAGTCGGATATGAGATAACAGGATCTCAACAACGAACATCTTTATGACAGGCTTTCGGAGGAGTATTTGCTCACGGAACAGCATAGCCCAGAGCAGAGATAGTATTACCCGGCATATTCGGTGACCAGTTAATTGGCTGTGAAATAGCATTACCGAAACCAGAGCCGAGACTTGAGAGTATTTTATCTAAACCACCTGTGATACCACCTGCGACTCCATCGATTTTTCAGAGACTCGAGAGTATCTGAGGTATATTATTCTGCATCACCATCTGAAATACATCACCATAATCATTATCATCCTTATCTGGAATAGAATCACCATCGCTGTCCTTTTGCCATGATGAGAGTTGAGCTTGAGATTTGTCAGCCAACTGAGATTCAGTCAATTGTTGAGCTGGACGAGGCGCGCCTGATGTTGCAGGATTTTGACTTGTCGGATCACTACTCAATCGGACAGCATTTGCCACAGGGTCCGCTATTTCACGCTTTATGAGGGCCTCATGATAGGTACGATCATAGGTATTGTGTGAACGCCAGAGGAGGATAGGACCTCCACATGTTTCATTGGGATTGAATCGTATATCTCCATAGCTATCATGATTATAGAATTCACTTTCTGGGAGTGATTCTTTCTCGGAAGCTGTCGTATTGATACTGCGTATTTCTGATTTTGATATTGCCTGAGTGGAAGTAGGATCTTGTGTATCTTCGAGATAGCCAACATCAAATTTCCCAAAAGAGAATGATTTGAGAGTCCCCGTATAAACGAGAGTGATAGTCTCCCCTGGTGAGATGGAAACATTTCTCAGATCTGCTATACCTGAATGATTCTCATTGCTATCAGTGATAAATTTCCGTGTTTCTTTTTTCTCACGACGAACGAGATCATACTGCAACTCAGAAATATCTATATAATCCGCAAATTTTTCGAGCAGGAGGATGTTGCTGATATTTTGTGATGAAGTATTTTTGAGCGTTATTTTGACTTCTATTGGTGATCCTGAGAGGACTTGACCAGAAGCCTCCAGAGATTTGTACTGTTTCATCACTGAGAGTGATGTAGGTATGATAAATGGTGCCTTCAGGAGGTTAACCGTATCATACTGTTGACCTGTTTCGGCGGTGACAGAAACTATACTATCATTGTCTGATTCAAATGCATCATAACCGAATCGGAGTGAATTGGCGAGATTGGTAGCATTGCCATCATACATCCTGAGCAGACCATTTGGAAGTCCTGAGAGACTATTGGTAGAATTCCCTGCAAAACTATCAACGACAGTCGTACCCAAACTCTCTGGGGGAGCGAGAGTAGCAGGCTGAGTAGAGGGCATCTGTATCTGAGTAAAGAGGAGGTTATTTGCTTGTTCTTGTTTTGTGCGGAGCTCAAATGTAGATGCTCGCGGCATAGTATCTGGATCCACAAACCCTGGACCATTATAGCTGATAGCTCCCGTGAAGTATGAGGATTTCGCCTGATCAGAAAGAACAAAATCGTACACATTATCGAGGAGCTGTACTCGGAATATTCCAGAATTATGACCATAGAAGATAAACAAACTTCCGAGATGATCCATGACGACGATATCATCAATACCATCATGATCCATATCAAATACTTCGAGCTGTTCTATTTTTCAGAGAATGGGAGTCTTGTCATATTGCAGAGGTTTTTCTGTCGGACCATTGGCATCGTGAGTTATATGATGGAGCTGTCCCGCATCATCCACAAACACGACATCAGCATACCCATCTCCGATGAAATCTCCGGATCGTATCATGCCCTTCTGTGCACCTCGAACTGAGAGCAGATCTCCTACATCGAGCATCGAGCCATCAGTCCGTGAGAGCCCCATTCATATAGTGCCATTATCATGGTACACTACGAGATCTTTCTTGGTATCACTATTTGTATCGCGGAAAGTAAAATCACTCACATCAGTACCTCAGATATACACCGGCTCGCCGAGAGTTTTATCAAATCCTGTGACAGAATTCACAGCATAGTTTGGGAGTTTCATGATAGGATCTCCGAGATTGATGGTGAGATAATCTGCATGATTTTCGATAGATTCTGACCATGCTGATCATGATGCGAATTGGAGAAGAGTAGTGTTATTCTGTGTCCAACCGAGACCCCCCTGCTCTGGATAAGTAGACCATCACTGATTATGAGCTCATCCGAGATAAGTAGTCGGTGCTCAGGCAGAATAGACAACCATTCATGGTGCTTCATGAGAGCTTGTATGAGACCAGGCGAGCTTGGTGAGGAGGGTAGAGAGAAGTGGTTCTACAATAATCGTATCAGTGCTATCTACTCCTCATTCTCGTGGAACTCGTGGCTTCCAGGTGAGCGAGAGGATGCCGAGATTTACGCCGTTGAGGAGCACTGAGAATTGGAGGCTTTGAGTATTTTTTTGAACAAAAACAAATGAAAGATTTGGCAAAGTAAATATCTCTGTGAGTGAGAAAAGTTTCTCAGTATTTCGGTACACACTTCCCTCTTTGTAATAAATATCAGACCCCGCTGGAGTGAAAGTCATAGTGTCTCCTGCACAAGCATCGCCACAAGGCGTGAGGGAAACATCAGACATAGCTGGGTATCGAATGCGAGCGATAACTCAGAGGCGTGCATCAGATATTCAGAGAGTAAGCGCATTATTTTTATATGATTCGACTTGTACTTTGATACCAGTACCATACTGGATAGAGCCAGTTGATATATTACCAGTTGGCATAACCGTGACGATTGGCTTATCAGAAGTGTCGAGAAGTGTCGTGAGTGCGAGAGTTTTTGTCTGTGGTGCGAAGAGTGTCGATCATCCAAAATATCACTGAACAGGCGTCTGTCAGAATGGTGCTCCGAGCAAGACTTGCGTGAGATTTTGCCAACGATTTTGAGATGCTTCTTCACTCGTGATAACAGGAAGTGCATTTGTTTCAGAGACATTTTCCAGGAGTGTGATGGGAGATTTTTTGCCATCTTTTTCGAGCCAAGCTCGGAAGAGTATCCGTCCAGGATTCCCGAGACTCGTGATATCCATCTCATATATCCCAGTACTTATTGCACGCGGAGATACGAGTGGTTGTATGAGCTGAGTCTTGTCTGCAGTGGCGACCAGGGTATGTCCATGAAGTGTTGTCAGATTACCATATGTATCATAGACACGAGTCGTGAGAACACCTCTCGCACCAGTTCGAGCAAAGAGAGTTTCTGGACTCGTGAGGGAGATACGAGCAGGAGTACCTGAGAGGATTTCAAAGCTCTCACCAACTATTTTTCCGAGACCCGTCTCTTTCATATAGAGAGAAACTGTTGCTGGTTTTGTACCAGTTTTGATACTCGCCGTCGCTCTCCCGTTTTTGAAAATGAGAGATTCTGGAGAGAGAGTTGCGTCACCTCCACGGAGACCAATTTTTATAGGCATATCCCAGGTATCAACGGGAGTTCCATCCAGACGCTGTATCGTGAAATTAACAGGAATCTCCTGTCCTACTTCTATAGGATTTCCCCGAGGAATCTCGACCACGAGTCGGGCATCAGAGAGCACGGGGCGAGAGAGAGTGGTAGTTATTTTTTGAGTTCATTGTGTCAGGGTCACATCAAAAGTTGTATTCCCTGCCTCGAGAGGGGTGACAGTGAGAGAGCTGACAGCCTTACCAGAAAAAACTGTATTCGGCTGACTCGATAATGGTGATATTTTTACTTTTGTGGAAGTCTTTATCTCCATGTTCCAGTCTTTGAGGTCGATAGTATTTCACCATGTATCCTGGAGTGAGAGAGTTATCTGTCCTGAAGTGTCCCGGATGAGTAAGGTCGACAGAGAAATATTGATGGTCTGTGGTTTATCTGGAGAGACGATAAAATGTGTCTGACCAGAATAATCTCCTGCGAGAATAGTGATGGTATATCTCCCTGATTTTTTCAATACAGAATCAATCGCAGGACTACCGAGACGAATCTGATTGTTTGAAACTGGAACAGCTCGATATGTTCATTTTTGTTCGCCTGTCACATAATCCTGAATAGAAATATCAACCGTGCTCGGATAGGTATCAAGTCCAGAGAGGATTGCCTCGAGACCCCGTGTATCGCCAGCGGTGATAGTGTGTGAGGTATTCGTTCCGGAAGTACCAATAACGGTGACACCGAGAGCTATAGGGCCTATCAACACTGAACTCTCCTCCGAACTCATGAGGACACCACCATCAGCATAAATACGAGAAACAAAAGTAATGCGCGCACGATTATTATTCTCTGATGTGAACGACCATGAAGCGTGACCATCAATCAATGAATCAGACCCAGAAACTCGAAAATATCGTTTTTGTATTTCGGCCCAATCAGTATCACGAGCAGTATAACTCTTCTTCTCATCGAGGTCATCTATACGAATAATCTCGAGACGGATGTTCGTGGAGTCGTCATCGAGACGGTAATTATTCTCATCGAGAGTGGTGTCGATACGGAGAGTCTCTCGTGGCTTCATCGTACGAGCAGAAGCAGTATTGAGGGCGAGTGAATTTTTATTCTTCTCAACATAATCCTGAACATTGTTTTTATTCGTATCAGACTGGAGGAAGCTCTTGAGCTGTTGTAATAATCCAGAAAATCAACCGAGACCTCCACCAGTAGAAAAAGGGAATGGAGGAAAGTCAGAAGTATCTGCCGTGAAAGTTTTTGATTTGATATCTGTAACTCACTGAAGCCAGCAAAGAATCTGAGCAAGCCATTCCCAGACAATAACAGTCGAGAGGAGCTGACAATCGAGTTTCGGTTTAGAACCAGAATCTGATTGTTCTGGCTGTGTTGTATCCTCCTCGGAAGTAGGATCCTCAGAACCCGGTTCTCAGAGAAGTCTGCTGATCTCTCGAGGAGAGAGCATGTACGGAGATGAGGTCGTATCATCTGAAAAAGAAGGAATATCTGAGCCATCACCATGCACGGCTTCAATATTTGTGAACCATTCTGGGAGAGCATTTTTTTTCTCTGGAGCAAATCAAAATACGAAATTCCTCGCATCGCCCTGACCTCAGAGATAACTGATTTCATAGAGATCTTTTTTATCTGGCAAGATGAAATTTTTGTTGGCAACAGTTGGCGCGAGAGCTCTCTCAAAAACAGAGATATATTTTGTCTCGATATCGAGATGTTTCCAGCGGAGTGCCTCTATGAGACCATTTTTTATGTCAGCATTTGCGAGTAGTATGTCAGCGATATTGACAGAATTCATAGCACCTGATGGCACGAGCTGAGACCATTTGTGTGAAGCTGGGAGAATAATCGGTGCGGTAAGTCGAGACTGTGCAGGAGCAAGTGCTGCACGAATTTTTCAGATAATAACCTCGTCTGAATCAGTAGGATCAACGACGATATCATACAGATTAGGATAATTCACGCGCGCCTGAGAACCAGTCCGATCGAGATAGAGGAGGTACCGTTCTTCATCAATTGGGAGATTTGGTGTCGAGCTTCACTGGAGTTGTTTTCCAAAAACACTCGTAGTAGGATCGCTATGTTTGATGAGAGATGGTATTCTCTTATAGGTTCCTGTGAGTCAGTTGGTCTGACAGAGACCGAGATTTTTCCCATCACGATCGAGGAGAGTCATATCTCCATTATTCGTAGAACATCTCACGAGATTTGCGAGAATATTTTCATTTCTCTCAGGAGTCGGATCGATATTGATAGGATTCGGTGTTGGTCTCTGAAGCGGAGTGGCACATGAATATCTGTTTCCATTTGTTTCGACAGGCCAATTATATTTCCGGAGGCCTTCGTGTTGATACGGTCGTAGTATGAGATCTGTCTTGAGACAGTCGAGAGGTGAATTGGTTCCCGTTGTTTTCTTCCCGGCAGCGAGATCGAGAACGGGAAGAGTAAAGTCATCGGACCGAGAAGAATCAAGCGTCATCTCACCAGTACGATATGTCGAATTGAGAGAACTATTCCCTCCCCAGTATGAGAGTGTAGGATTAGGACATAATATCCCAGCATCAGTATCACGAGCTATGATTTTCCCATCATTTTCACCCGCGAGCATGTTATATCAGTGATTCGTTTCAACTGTTGTATTGAGTCATCCGAATGTCGAACCACGAATGAGACTACAATCAGCGGCAGTCTTAATAGTATTTGCCTTGGCACCATAAATATAATTATCATAAACAAAATTATAAGTCCGTGTCTGTCTTCTCCTCCCTTCTGTTTCTGTGATAGTTTTCTGAAAAGGACGACTAACGAGGATAGGGATATCGAGAGACAAAGTTGTATCAACATAAGCATCTATGAGTTTCTCGAGAGCATCGTTCCCCTCCTTGATCACCTGAGTAGAGAGTGCATCTTTGGTAGTGACGAGTTCAGGGATAGTATCAACTCTCACATCGGATGAGCCGTTGTAGTACCGACCAGTATTGTGTACCCACCGACTGACATCTTCGATATATTTTTCGTTGATGACTTTGATGAAAGGTGTGATAAGCCCGTCACTGAAAACTTTGGTAGTGATGTCGCTGGCTTGATTGAGAAATGATGCTCATGAATTTACTTCTGGCTTCCAATCTCGAAAAGCAGGTATCCGAATATTTCATTCAGATTTCATGAGTGAGAGGAATCCTGTATAGAGGTACTGAGCAAATTCACGAGAAAATCTGTTATAGACGAGGTGCTCCTGATTGGGGATGAAAAACTGTTCGTAGACAGAAAGGAGTCATTTACTCGCTGCACGGGACTCATTCACACTATCCATATAGAGGACTTGTGGGTCTACTCAGATATTTTGATAGCGTCATTTTTTGTCATCGTATTCGTACACGCGAGTAAAAAAATCACGAATTTTCTGAACATCAGTATCGACATTCCCCGTATTTGGATCAATGACTGAATGCCAGATATCAGGTCGCGGATCTTCTTGCTTCTGGGCGAGGTACTCATACCGAGAAGTTTCCCAATTCCAGAAAAAATGAGGTTCATCAAAATCTGTGTAGGGAAAGAGTGAGAGGAAATCTGTGGAATTCTTATGAACAACAGGAAGGGGTACATGTCAGATGAGAATAGTTCCTACAAGTTTCTGAGTTTTTTTACCATGTTCTGGAAGTCCAGAGAAATAGAGTCGCTCATTCGCAGAAGCGATGAGATATGGATGAGCATCTTTCGCAAATGTGAGGATAGTCGTTCTCGTGTGTGGGAGCTTCGCTTGTATACGACGAGCATAGGCATCGATGTCAGAGGACATTTTCCGGAAAAGCTCCTCTTCGACGAGAAGGGAAACAATATCCTCGTGGTCCTGAGATTCGAGTGCAGAAGCGTCAGAAACAACGAAGGGAATACGAAAAATAGCCTCAAAAGAAAGGAGGCCAATCAGAAACCATGCAATGATCTTTTGGAAAGGAATCACGAAGGTGTAATATTTCCCGTTATTGTACTGATTTTATCTCTAGAATAAAAGGATTATCCCCTCTTCTCACTTGCAAAAATGCTCTAATCTACATAAATATATCCTATGATAGCTGGATTGTTGAAAGTCTCTCTTCGAGTGGTCACTTCATTGAGTGCTTTATAGTTCATATCCTTGATAATCATGTGATCTTCATTGACGGCCATAACTATGCCCACATGCCCATACGCAGGCGGAAATCCTGGACCATGGTAGACGATGATAGCACCAGGTCTCGGATCGCTTCCCGTTGGTTTTCATTGTTTTTTCGCATTTCTGAGCCAGTCTTTGGCATTACCACGCCATGTGACATTTTTATATTTTGCAACGAAACAAGTACAGTTTCCCCAGACAAAATTACGACATCATTTATTCAATTTCAGTGAAAGAGAATAATCCCCATAAGTGATCACTTGCTGATCGCGAGCTGCCGGTCTTGGAGCTGGAGCTGGAGCTGGAGCTTTTTTCTCAGTATTATTCGTTGGAGCTTTTTTTGCTGCTGGAGCTGGAGCTTTTGCGACTTGTGTGACAGGTTTTTTCGTTGGATCTTTTGTTGGATTTGGGAGGAGAAGTTTTTTCCCGACACTCAGCGTAGACTTACGACTCATATCGTTTGCGACGAGGATAGTATTGATATCAGCGATACCATATTTCTGAGCAATAGTGCTGAGCGTATCCCCCTTCTGTATCGCATATTGGACACCATTGATACGAGGTATGGTGATTTTTTGATTGATGGAGAGGATATCTGTATTGAGGTTATTCATGGTACGGAGAGTCGCAATAGGTATACCATATTTCTGTGCAATAGTACTGATAGTATCTCCGCGAACGACCGTATGCGTCACATAGAGTCATCGCTTCGGATCAACTGTTGGTTCAGGTACTTTATCGATTTCAGGCTCAGCAATAGGTGTCGGTTCAGGCTCTATAAGCGTGGTCTCTGGTGGTGTCTGAACGAGATCCTCTATGAAGTCCGAAGTACTCTCCCCTGTTTCCCAATCATAGGAAGCGAGGATGGTAGAGCGATCATATTCACCGCGGACGACGACACCAGTATAGCTCTGCATATAGGAACCAAACACTGGATAGATAGGGACGAGCAATACGAGTAAAAATGCGAGATTACTGAGAGTTTTCTGACGAAACTGTTTTTGACGGCGCAGGCGTGTAGAAAACTTATTTTGCATGATTTATTTTTTCTCGTTATAGATAAATCCTACGATATTTTTGTTTTTTATCTTCTCGACACGGGTTGTCACTTTCCAGAGTCCAGCATAATTCATATCTTTAACGACCATTGTACCAGCTTTTGTATTTACGCTAAGGACTATTCCGACATGTCCGTAAGTGAGATTGTACCCCGGTCCATACCAGACGACTATCGATCCAGGTCTCGCCACTTGACCAGTTTTATATCCTGCGGCATTAGCATTTTTATACCAATTTCTCGCATTTCATCGCCATTTCACGGGCCAGTATTGAGCCACGAAATAGGTACAATGACCAGGCACAAATCCTGCACCCTTTGGGTTAATCATCTTGAGGCTAAATGGAGCACTCGGTGCCCCGTTCGTCGCAGGCGCATTATCGATGGCAATTGAGGGGCGCTGAGCATCTGGGAGGAAGAGTGTGATACCAGTAGGGAGCATATCTCCGAGGAGGTTCGCTGTACGGATTTTCTCACTGGTGGTCTTGAATTTGATGGCAATAGCATCGAGAGTATCTCCTCTTTTGGTCGTATACATGATACCATCTCCTGGTGGCACGATGAGCTTTTGTCAGACACGAAGTGTATCCGTCGAGAGATTATTTGCCCAGCGGAGAGTGTTCGCTGATATATCGAACTGTTCGGCTACTTCTCCGAGAGTATCCCCACCCTGAACTATGTATTCTGCAACAGTAGATCGCTGATTTTCGACAGGAACAACCTGCGGATCGATGAAGTCATCATCGGTCACATCAGTATATTCATTGATAATCGAAGTCTCATTGATATCTATGCCGAGAGCTCCACGATTGGAACCATCGTAGATAAAAGCACCAAATACAGGATAAATGGGCAATAAAACGACGAGCGAGAGAATCAGGAGAGAATTAGAAGTCCTCACCCTCTTCATCCGTGCTCGACGAAGAGCACGACGGTCGCGAAGATACTTGGATATAAATTTTGGAAGCAAGCAAAAGCATTAAAGACAAACTACGCGCTGATCGATGTCACCTCGAGCTTTGTCTGTGCAGCGCGGAAACCAGCTGTACGGTGGTAATGTTTCTTTGATTTCATTTTAAAGACGCGAACCTTGTCACCTCGTGTGTGTTCTGTCACTTTGCATTCTACCTTTGCACCATCGAGAAAAGGAGCACCAACCTTGGTACCTGTAGCCTCATCTGCGACGAGAAGTGGTGTAAATGTGTGTGATTCGAGGGCTTCATCGAGTCTATCTACTGTGATGATATCACCTTGTTTGTCGATGTATTGTTTCCATCCTTTTTCGATAACTGCAATCATAATATTGGATTAGATGGCTGTATTGTATATATTTTTTTAATCTGGCAAGTTTTTATACTCTAAAAGTACAGAAAACATGATTTGGATGAGGTTTTTTGATTTTTTATTTTTGATTTTTTATTTGCCAGCTATACTTCCCTGCATATGACCACAAAAAAACACATCATGCTCATGGGCATCCAGGGCTCTGGTAAGGGCACACAAGCAGCTCTCATCAACAAAAACTACGGCTATATCAGCCTCGAAACAGGCGCTATACTCCGCTCTGTCCTCGAAAATACCGCACATCGTCACTACCAAGCAGTCGCAGATACTGTCCCTCATGGTATCATGACACCCGATTCTGTCATTTTTGACCTGATAAAAGAATTCGTCGAAAGTCACCCCGACGACCGCATCCTCATCGACGGAGCAGTCCGAAATATCGCTCAAAGAGAGTTTTTCGATGCTATCACGACTGATTACTGCGTCATACACCTCACGCTGACGGAAGAAGAGGCATTACGAAGACTCCAAGGTCGCAAGATGGATCCCGTCACAAAAGAGATATTTGGAAGTGATTTCGAAGGAGATACCAATCCTGGAACAGGCAATAAGCTCGTGATACGAGTCGATGACACTGATGTAGAGAAAATCCACAAACGATTCGCATGGTACCGCACGGACATAGTCCCCCTCCTCGAGAGCTGGAAAGCCGACGGAGTCGAATACTACACAATAAACGGCGAACAACCTCGGGAAGCCGTGTGGGGTGAGATTGAGGGGATATTAAAATAAATTATGTGCAGAGGAAAAGATTGCTGTTCAGCATTAGATAAAGATAGTTCAAAATGGGATTTATACTGTCCACTGCGACAACCAGGATGGATGAACGAGCAAATAGATATATTTATAGATGCTCTTAACGACTTTATTCAGTGAGATAAAATATCTGCTACAGAGAAAATAGAGAAATTAAGGAATAATGAGATTCAAACATGGTATATAGAGCACGGGCAAATGTCTGGCTGGCACAGAAATAATATCCTCAAAATCCAGTCACCAAAAATAATAGATATAGATAAAAGAGATACCCTTCGTTCGCCAAAGAAATATGAAAAAGAAGTATTTCTAAGAGATTGATACAGATGTCGTTACTGTGGTAGCAGAATTATATCCCAAAAATTCCTGAAAATTTTTTCAAAGAAAATAAATTCTGACTCTTTCAAGCGTTGATCTACAAATCTAGACACACACGGAATTATTCATCTGACATGGCCCGTTGCAGACCATGTAATTCCCTGGAATTTATGATGAAAAACACTACCAGAAAATCTAGTGACTTCTTGTGCAAGTTGTAATTATGGAAAGGCTGGGTACACAACCGAGCAATTGTGAATAGAAAACCCTTTTAAAAGAAAGACCACTTCAGACGAGTGGGATGGATTAGAATCAAAAATAAAATTACTCTAAATCTGCATCAAAACTGCCGCAACCAACACACCGATCATGCTACCGACGAGAGTCTCTGATGGGAGGTGTCCGAGAGATTCATTGAGTTGTTTTTCTCCTTTTATTTTATTGAGTGCGTGAGCGTGAAGACCTGATTGGTAGCGGATATTCATCGCGTCGTAGATGACGATAGCTGCGAAGACGAGAGCGAGGACGAAGAGATCATGCAATGGACCGTATTTGATACCGATAGCCGTTGCGAGACTCGCGACGAGCGCTGAGTGCCCAGACGGCATACCTCCTGTAGAGAGCATAGACTGGAGATGGAATCGATTTTTCCTCCACAAAAATAATCATTTCAAAAGTGTTGCAACGATATACGCAGCAAGTGGTATGAGGATGATATGTTGAGCGAAAAAGTAATTCATAAAAATAGTATACTAGGCTATCTCCATGATTTTATAAGAAAACTTCCCTGCACGAGCAACACCTTCTGCCATTTCTCCTTCAGCCTTACCCATGACAGCCTGTCCGAGTGGTGATTCATTTGAGATACGATTCTCGAGGATATCAGCTTCTGTACTACCGACGATGATATATTCTTGAACTGGAGAATTCTTCTCTGTTCCCATCTTGAGTGTGAATTTGCTACCGATAGTGATCACATTATTCTTCTTTGCCTTCTTATCCATATCGAGGATTTCATAGTTTTCCATGATTTCTTCGATCTCAGAGATACGGAGCTCTACAGCTGCCTGCTCATCTCGAGCTGACTGATATTCAGAGTTTTCTGAGAGATCTCAGTATCCGATAGCGACCTTGAGCTTTTCAGCGATTTCGACGCGTTTTACATTACGCAGATCATCGAGTTCGAGGTGGAGCTTTTCGAGACCTTCATTGGTAAGCTGATATTTCTTTGCCATAGTGGAAAAATAGAGAGTAATTATAGAGGAAGTATAGAAAAATTATTGCAAAAGCAAACTCTTGAGGTCACCATACTCATCCCGGAGGACTTCAAAGCCGACAGCGTGTCCTTCAATTTCAGTAATAAATCTCACTATCTGCCCGTCACCAGTTTTATCATTGAGAAACATCGTCTTACCAAAGAAATCAGTCGTATCCTGGAAATCATAGAGATTGGAAAGGAGGAGGAGATTACGACGAATGAGGGCATAGTCATTTTCAAATACATACATACGGATGCGATCTGCGACGGTAATCTCTACTGGAAAGGTAAATATAAATGCCCCAAAAATATCATCTTGAGTCGATTTACGGAATTCATAAGCTTTTTCTACCTTTGAGAGGACTTTATCATTGACGCTGGTACTGATAATCGGGCGTCGAGAAGGTGTATCTGTAGAGGTATTTACTACGCCATCTTGAGAGCGGAAAAAGAGGACGATAAGGAAAAACGCAAAAATTCCTGTGCACAAAAATATGATGTAGGCGATAGTACGAAGCATAAATCTTATAATAAGGATACAGTATAAAATGCAAGAGAGTGCTCTATCAAATTTGGTTTATCCAGGTTTCAATTTTTGGGAACATGACTTTCCTATCAAGTCAATACTTCATCCAGAGCTCACGATGTGTCCCCGATTCAGCAAATATATCAGCAATTCCTATCTTCAAGAGTCGAGTTGGGCAGTGCTCAGAAAGAGCGGAAGCGACCGCATCTCCGAGTCCTCAGTGGACATTGTGTTCTTCTATGACGACGACCTTACCAGTCTTCTGTGCTGAAGTAATAATACTCTCACTATCGAGCGGTTTTATCGTGTGAATATTGAGGAAATCAACTGACTTCCCTGTCGCGACAAATGATTGAGCGACTTGAAGGGCTTCGTAGACCATGGAGCCAGTCGCGATAATGGTCACATCCGTCCCGTCGAGAAGTTTCTGAGCTTTGCCGATCTCTATCGGTGTGTCATCGAGAAATACTGGAAAATCAGCACGCGTCACACGGATATAGTCGACACCTTCGCCATCTGCCATCGCAGCAACCATCTGTATTGCTTGGTTATAATCAGCAGGAGACAAGACGCGTACGCCAGGAAGTGCACGCATCATAGCAATATCGCTCTCCATCTGAGCGCTCGCACCATCTGGACCGACATTGAGACCATAGTGACTTCCGACGACCTTGAGTGGGAGGTGCGACATCGCTGCAAGTCGAATCTGGCTGAAATTCAGTCCCGGACTAAACGCAGCAAATGAAGTAATAAATGGAATCTTCCCTGCATGGGCCATACCAGTAGCGATACCCGCCATATTCTGCTCTGCGACACCGACCTGGAAATACCGCTCTGGAAATTCATGGATAAATCCTTCAAGCTTGAGGGATCATGGGAGGTCAGCATTGAGGACGACAACATCTGAATTCCGACGAGCGAGTTGGACAATTCCCTCACCCCATCCAGCACGGATGGATTTTTTTGTCAGAGAGGTTTCGTCGGACCAGTTGGACAATAACATAAAATAAAATTATTTAATACCCAATACTATAGGCAGAATCTTTGTCCTGCCAATATTGAGTTCCGGATGGGCGTAATTCACATGAGCAACTGAGCTCCCGCCATCGAGATTGAGGATTTGTACCGTATCGTATGCACCAATAAATCGCATTTCTCGGAGAACTATATTCCTCACCTCTGTCAGTGTTTCTTCCTCATTGATAGTCAGAAACCACACATCCTGGACGCCAGCTTTTTCGAAGAGAACGAGGGCTGTTCGCTTATGAGCTTTCCCTATATATGAGGCTGGTCTCAAGTCTTCTTCGATAAGATCTCCTCTTTTGGAATAGATAACTGGCCCAGCCTGGAAGAGGACATCGCAAGAATCTATGAGAGATTCGTGGTAGTCGACATTTGGCATGATACGGATTCAGTGACTATCCTGACACAGGAAATGCGTCACCTGAGAATTATCAAACACAGGAGGAGTATATCGCTGTCCATCCAGAGCGAGAAGTCCAGCATGATAGATGGAGCCGTCGATTTTATTGAAATAGCCACCGTTCACGAGTGCGCGGTATTTTTTGGCACTGTCATGTGACTCAAACCGCGGTGTATTAAATGGCTGATAGAGGAGATCAAAACCATTTTTTGCATGAGTCCATATGGTCGAAGTCAGTTCATCATAGATGACATCCTCTTGTTCAAATGATTCAAGACCAGGAATATTTCTCGCGAGATATTGTATCAGGTAGAGACGATTGAGCATCTTCGGATCACTCAATCCGATGAGATTATTCTGGAGTTGTACGAGTCTGGTATTCAGATTAGTGATGACGCTTGTTTTCTCCTCAGGCGACATACGAGCAAAAAGCGTGCCCATCTGACCACCGAGCTTGTCCGCATAGGCGACAAAGTCAGCAGAAGGAGTAAAGGCAAATGCCCCGATCAGTGAAAAGTGAAAAGTGAAAAGTGAAAAGATGAGGAATTTTTTCATGTCACAATTGTATATATTTTGGAAAAATCGACAGTCTTGGTCTATGGACAATTTTCGGGAGAATCCCCTCTCTTTTTATTTTGAAAGTTCTGCCAAGGCTTTCTCGTAATCACCAGGCTTCCCTGCCCAGTCATGGTACGCCCAATTATTTTCCATAAATGAGACTCATTTTCCGAGTGTCGTCTTCGCGACAATCATGGTGGGTTTTTCAGCTGCATCTGCCGAGTCTAATGCCTCCAATATTTCGGTAAAATTATGTCCGTCTATTTCCTTCACTTCCCAACCAAATGCTCTGTATTTCTCAGCGAGATTCCCGAGAGGCATTATCTCATCAGTTGTTCACTCGATCTGGAGATTATTATAATCCATGATAGCGATGAGATTGCTGAGATTCCATTTATGAGCGGACATCACCGCTTCCCATGTCTGTCACTCCTGATGCTCACCATCAGACATACAGCAGACTACACGATTTTTCTTGCCATCCATCTTGAGCGTCAAGGCAATTCACACCGCCTGAGAAAGTCCATGACCAAGAGGTCACGAAGAGTTCTCAACGCCAGGAATACCGAGTTTCGGATGTCATTGCAGGAGTGAATCAATCTTTCGAAGGTGTTGCAGTTCTTCAACCGGGAAGAAACCGCGTCGAGCGAGCGTAGCATAATAAATCGGACAGATATGGCCATTTGAGAGGAGACAATAATCTCTGTCTGGGTTAGTAGGATTTTCTGGAGTAGTATTGAGGAAAGAGAAATACAGTGCTGCAAAAATATCCGCCATACCAAAAGGTCATCCTATGTGACCCGAGCCAGCGAGGTGAAGCATCTCGAGAACATCGAGACGGAGCTGGTGAGCTATTTTTGAGAGTTCAACTGGGTCAGAAGTTTGAGAAAAAGTCGTCATATCCTTTCTTTTTATTTATTCTTTTGTGAAGCCTGAAAGTCTTCCATGAATTTAGCAAGTCCAGTATCAGTGAGATCATGCTGGAGCATCTCATCGATGAGTTTCGGAGGAAGCGTGACTATATCTGCGCCGACGAGTGCACAACGGCGAATATGGTCGACTGAACGAATACTCGCAGCGAGAACAGCTGTCTCGTAGCCATGAAGACGATAGAGATTGACGATATCCTCGACGAGTTTCACGCCATCCTCTCCACGATCATCGAGACGACCAACGAACGGACTCACGAGTGTTGCGCCGAGTTTTGCCACTACCCAGGCCTGCGTCACAGAAAAACACAGTGTCATATTCGTCGGGATTCACTCTGCAGCGAGGACTTTCAATGCTTTTAACCCCTCAGGAATTATCGGAAGTTTCACATAGATATTATCACCCCAAGATGCAAATTCACGCCCTTGTTCTATCATTTCCTCTGCTGTCAGGGTGGTCACCTCACAACTCACAGGTCAAGAGATAATGGCAGCAATTTCACGAATGCGCGTTGCTTGATCTGCTCATTCTTTGGCAATTATTGTAGGATTGGTAGTCACACCATCGACAATACCGTATTCAGAATACTGTGTGATGAGCGATAGATCAGCTGAATCGAGGAAGAGTTTCATAATAGATAGGTAAAAGGTAGAGAAAGAGGTAGAGGGCGGACTAATTATATTATTTTTGAGTCATGGAATAGGTCATCTTCATTACCTCCTCGATAAGTCAGAGACAGATATCCGATTCCTCTGTGTCAGTAATATATCAAATATCTCTAGCAAGTAAAATCTGAGATGCGAGCTCCATAGCTGATCATTTGGCCATTGTGTAGAAATGATTTTTATCTGCAGTGGAAGACCGTCCGCTTCATTCGGCAATATTACTCATGACAGATACAGCAGAACGCCTCATTTGATCAGTAAGAGCGAACTGTTCCTGTTTTGGGAAAAATTCAAGAAGAGAATACACATGCTTTGTGAGTTCGAAGGCTTTTTGCCAGACTACTAATGTTTGAAAGTAAAATTGCATAGTACTATTATAAAAAATCCGCCCTCTAGCTCTACCTATTTCTCTATCTAGTTAGTTCACATCTTCTACAAGTCTGTATTCGTACTCCCTCGTAGGCAAGAGAAGTATGCCGAGAAAGTCGAGTCGCGTCTGTGAGTAGTCTATACCATTCTTCAAACAATAGAATTCTATGGCTCGGAGAAGGGTCTTGATTTTCTTGGGCGTCATAGAGTCCTCTGGATAACCAAATACAGTGCTCTCACGATACTTCACTTCTACAAATCTCCAGAACTCACCTTTTTTACAGATGATATCCAGTTCTCCTCCGAGAAATGTCGCATTTCTCTCCACCACCTCATATCCATGATGGGTGAGATATTCTACGGCGAGATCTTCACCCACATCACCTCGAGAACGATTATTAAATCCTGTCATTTTATGAGTCTACGAAGGAGAGGAGAGTTTGCAAGCTATCCAGAAGACTCTCCTGGACGAGGTTTTTGATGTCAATAACTTTTGGGTTGCCATCTTTTCTCAGAGGATACAATGTGAGCATAATTTTCTTTTTTATGCGTCGTATAACTAGCCTCTTGGCACTCCTGGCACTCTCAGCACAGCTCATACCCCTAACAGCTCATGCTGAAGGATGATACTATCTCGTCTCAGCGTACTATTCACCACTCGAATGACAAGACTTCTATCTCCATGGGAGCTACGCAGATGAAGTAAAGATGAACGGAGCAGGTAAAACAACAGCATCAGGACAACCAGTCAGAATAGGCGCAATAGCAGCACCCCGAGAATGGCCATACAATACTCGTGTTCACATCAAACAAAATATCACTATCAGGTGAACTGCCTATGATTTTGATTTTCACGGAACTATCCTCGACCGTGGTGGTGCTATACACTCAGCTTCGAAGCTCCCCCGTCTCGATATCTACATGGGAAAATGACAAGAATGACTCTGTCGCGCTATCAACTTTGGTGTTCAGACAGTTTATGTAGAATTTGATAATAATTCTGTTATTGCTGACACGAGCTCTTTTGACACGATGCCAGGAAATTGTAGCAATCCAAATACTGAAACAGTCCCCCTCTCTTCTGGTATCAAGAAGGCATTTGATCCATTTACTATGCCTATCGGCTCAGGAAGTGCGGTCGAGGACATCCAGACGGTCCAGAAACTCCTCACTCGAGTCAATATCTACACAGGAGCTATCAATGGTCTCTATAATGATACTCTCACAGATGCGATATTCCGTTTCCAGAAAGCAAACGGTATAGTGAAAGAAAAAACAGATGACGGAGCTGGTACTTATGGACCAAAAACTCGTGCTATGCTCAAAGCTCTCGTCTCAGGTGAACTCAATAAGACCACCAATACCACTGCCGTAAATACAACAGTCACAACTCCTACAACAGATAACAGCGTCCCTACACCAACAACAAATCTCACTCCAGAACAAAATACTACTGAGCTCGGTGATGTCCGAGAACTCCAGAATCAACTAAAGGATCTCGGATATTTCAAATATGATATCGACGGAATATATAACAAGCGACTCGTCGATGCGCTCTACGCATTTCAACTCGCGAAGAAAATCGTCACTGGAGAAGAAGATCCAGGAGCTGGATACTATGGACCTGTCACAAAGAGTGCACTCTCTGAATCATACGCTTCATACACAGCGAGAAAGGGGGAAATCGCAAACCTCGAAGTATCACTGAGCGAAGCACAGGCAACTCTCAATGCTCTCCGGGATAAGAAAAAACTCGAATTCGTGAACATCCTGAAAAAGATCCCAACAGCCAAAATAGGGCAAGTCCACCCAGAAATCCGAACACTCCAAAAGAAACTCAAAGAACTCGGTTATATGACAGTCAAGGATACAGCGATATTTGGTGAGATAACCAAGGGTGCTCTCGCAAAATACCAACTCGATCTCAAGGTCATCGACAGTCTCACCTCTTCATCTGCAGGTGTACTGGGTGATAAAACGAGAGAAGCTATCGCTATCGATCTCTATAATAGGTGGCTCGCGACAGATACTGGAAGTACAAAAGAAGTAGACAGGATAAAAGGAGAAATCGAAGCACTGAAAAAGGTATAAATTAATTTGACAAATATATAAATAATATATAGTAATTCGTATATAAATTTTAATAGTGAATTATGGGCGAAAGTACACCTGATATAATTACACAACAAAGAATCAATAAAAAAGCCAATCGCGGTTGTCTGTTGCTTGTAGGTATGGTATGCATATCTATTGGGTCACTTTTGCCAAAAGCAGATAAAGAATCAGCAGCCTCTAGTGAAATTCCAAATGCTGTAAACACAGATACATTAGAACTCGAATCCGAAATTTTTATGTTAGAGGAAGAGAATAGTGTTCTAAATGACACAATTGACACACAAAAAGCCCGAGAGACTCTACTAAATATGAGAATAGATGCGCTCCTAGAGTCATGAAAATCAGAATCATGAACTGAATCATGAAAGGACATATGAATTTTTATACCAGGAGGAGGCCTATTGTGGTCACTTAATCCTCAAGTTTTGGCGTGAAATTTAGTTGAAGAAGTAGATGATCATGGTAATTTTATACTAGATCCAAAATTCGGTTGGGAAAAACCTGAAGAAAAATAGAACAAATCTAAAAAATCCTCTCTCGAGAGGATTTTTTAATTTTTTAGAGACTTTTCTTCCACCAACCATTCTCCAGACTCCAGCCATAAAACATATATCCGAGGATAATGAGGAAGAGTGTGAGGATGAGCGATATATCTAGAGACCAGTTATAGACGGAGTGGAAGGTAATAGCCGCTACAAGCCCCAGTACGGCTCCTACAGTACGATTACGCGATGAAAGAAGGACCCAGAATGCAAAAAGGCCCACAAAGATATGGAGAGGCAAAGAAAAGACCGTACGGCCCAAAATCTGGGTGAGAGTGAGATCGACGGAAAAATAACGGAAGTTTTCGAGAAAACCAAATCCGAGGCTCACAAAAGGACTCATAATAGCCGGATAACTCAAGGTGACGGATTGGTACCACTTCCCTATTTCTTCATGAAATGGGGACCAGAGGAATGAAATAAACGAATCTCCAGAAAATGAGAGTATAAACCAGGCAACCAAAGATATGAGAAGTGGAAAAAGAGCCACACCACCAACTCTCTGCCATGAAAGAGGCAGAGAAATGATGAAAAAAATTGCAGGAAACAACACCCAATCCCTCTGTATAAAGTCTCTCAATACAGGGATGTATTCGACAAAGATAAAAATACCAGCAACAGCCATGCCGCGAACTATACCTCGCCGAGCTCGGAGGATAAACTGCCTGTCTACACCCTCATACATCATGTAGGAGACAATATACGACCAGAGAACGAGGCCGAGAAAAGCGGCTATAAGTGCAAAAATCGTATACATGATTATTTTTTCTTTTTCTGAAAGATAATCTGATATTTTCACATAGAATAAGTCTTTTCAAGAATTTTATTGACCTTGTACCACCCCAGAATTATCCATGAACCGAGGATAAGGAGGAATAAGCCTACGAGGAAACCGAGAATCGCTGGATTAAAGAGTATCGCTGTGCCCAGAATAAGAGCAACAATTCAAAAAGTAAGCATAAGACAGAATTTAAGTGAAAGTAGTATAGATATGTTTTCATTTGGAACAAGAAAAATCCCACTCAATTGAGTGGGATGAATTAGATTTACCAAAATTTACGAAAGCTCATCAGAAAGCTCTCTGTATCGAGAACACACGATAGCCTGTTCACGAACCTTGCGTCTTGTAGGATCTTTTTTGTTATAACGACGAGCTCGGAGATCAGTAATCAAACGAGAACCGTAGAGGAGTTTCTTGAATCGGACGAGCATTTTGTCGCTTGATTCTCCTTCTTTCTTTGTAGCGTAAAAACGAACCATATGGTCTAATAACTGATAAATAAGTACCTGAATTGTATAGATTATTTCCTCTTGTCAAAAAAATCATCATCCCGCATCAGAAACTCCGGAATATGGAGCTGAATTCTCTCCATCAGACGGTCCAAGAGGGACTCGTCATCATCTGGTGCCTCTATGCTCACGCCGAGGTGAGTCGTACCGTCATCCTGAGCCACAAGTGCCAAATCTATGATATTGATACCCATATCGTAAATAATCTGCGTAATTCGCGAGAGGAGGCCAGGAACATCATG
>CAYQWU010000001.1:27588-27893 GCA_964421335.1 uncultured Candidatus Peribacteria bacterium | reverse complement strand
GGTTTTGATTTTCTGGTGAAGAACAGAATTTTTCCCTTCCTTTTCCTGATTTTTCAGAGGAAATTTAGAGAAAAAAGTTTTTCTCGTATTCTGTGTATATTTCCGTTCTCATAGCGAGGAGTTCAGTATTATATTGTGTATTTTTTTCGAGAATTTTCCCTGAATTTTTCTGTATCAAGAGATAATATCCGGCTACTGCACAGAGGAGTATCATGATATCTATCCAGTAGAAGTTTTCGAGAAAGAGTGTGAGAGATTCCATAGTGTGTGTTAGAGAGTTTCTGTTGTATTTTTGAGTTCGGTGA
>CAYQWU010000001.1:11721-27578 GCA_964421335.1 uncultured Candidatus Peribacteria bacterium | reverse complement strand
GCGGTTGAGTGTCGTCCCGAGTGGCCAACAAGTCATGAGTGTGAGTTGTTTACTGGCTGCGTCTCCACCGAGAGAAGATACATGTCCTGGCTTCACTACGAGCTTATTTTTGACGACATAGACGAATTTCTTTTGCTTGAAGTAGACGATGATTTCATCACCATTTGTGAGTTCATTGAGCAGAGCAAATACATCATTGTAAGATCATTTTGCCCATGGAAAGTTTGAACTATGTCAGAATATGAAACTATTACCATCTTGCCCGGGGTCTGCTGATCCGGGATATTTTACGATACCCTTTTCGAGCTCTTTCATAAATATCTTGTGCCATTCGTTTGAAGTACCAGCATCGTGGTGTTCGACATTGACGAGGGGGATATTTTTACCAATTTTTGGTATAATAATGCGATCCTCATAGGGTGCGATATTCACAGAGAGGCTGACTCTGGAGATGTCTTGGTCAAAGTATGAAGCCCCGAGTTCTGGCGCTTCTCATTCTGTTTTTTGGATGTGTTGGTTGAGTATTCTCTTGCGTCGTTCTTCTCGTGCATCTTTGGCACTTTTTTGGTCAGTGATCTGGGTGTTTGCGAGACCTCACTCCATCGCTATCTGTTCTTGTTCGAGTTCTTCGGGGAGGAGAATGGCACGAGCAAATGCACTATAGGCTGACCAGTTAGAGAGGAGAATCAAGATAATAAAGATGATACTCGTCAAAAAGAGAAAATGTATGATGGCTCGTGCATTTTTCACCCATGTATGTTTTTTTTCTATCTTTTTTTCCTCTTTCTTTGCCCAATCGAGAATATCGTGAGATGTGTCGAATATTTCACGAACTATTCTGGTGGGTTCATGGCTTTTCCTTCAGGGTTGTAGGTCATTCATCAGTGTCATGATATCAGCGTACCATATCTTTTTTCTGATAGCAAAAATCCGTATACTTTTTCTCTCCTTTATTCTAGACCCCAGAGTTTCTTTTTTCGGAGACTCATGATACCCCAAGAGAGCATCGCAGCACCGTAGACGATAAACATCCCAGAAAAGCCTACGAAGGAGATCAGCGCACCTCCAAATATGAGTCCCACAGCGTTTGCAAAGTTATTGAGTATCTTCAGTGGAGCTGCTGATACATCAGCATTTATGACATTTGATTCTGCGGTACGAGAGTAGGCTTTGTTATATTCATCAGCAAATATAGACTGACTCATCGGGTATGATGCGGCATACCCTGTACTGTTGATGATACCCAAGGCCATAACTACTATGAGTCAGAGCAAATTTTCAAAGTTTCAGGCTATAGAGAGGCCAAAAAGTGCTCCTGCGGAGACAAATATACCCATAGTAATAATATTAAATTTCCCATATATTTTGGCTTTCTTTATCCAGAAAAGCTGCAGAGCATACGCAGGAACAGCCAAAATCCCGATTAATATGAAGCCGCTTCGGATGATATTCTGGACTCCAGAGTCTTTCAGGGATTCGTCCATAAAGGTAATGAAAAATGTCATCACAATCGTGTCCCAACAGCCGAAGAGTATGATAGATCCTGTTGACCATAGAAGTATGGGTACGAGTGTTGTTTTGACGAAAATCAGCTTGTAGAGCATGCGGTACTCTATTTTTGTTTTTTCTACAATCTCGTTCCAGTCTATATCTTTTGTTATTTCTTTTGGTTTCATGATGATATAATCCATCGAACCCTTCAGTTTCTGGAAATCGAGCGTTGAAACGGTATTCTTGAAGTAAGAAACGGTGTTTTTTTCAATATCTTTTGTTTTCTCTACGATATTGAGACTTTTCACAGTATTGATATTGAAGACTTCATGAGCGTTATCAAAATAGTTCTCAATAAATACCCAGGCACAGATAATGAGAAATATCAGCACGAAGAGGATGAGCTGGATAGAATCGGTGCGGAGTGAGAGAACGAGAATAGACAATAATACGCCAAAAACTGAACCTATACCCATCGAGATGTTGTATTTTGAGAGAGATGAATCATACTCTGACGAATCTGAATGATTGAGCAGGTAGGCTATAGAGGTGATTTCGTAGACTTCTTTGACTGTTCCATAGAGTATTCCTGCGAGGAGGAGTAGTACCATGTTGACGCCTGTTGAGAGAAATGTCCGAGTTATTTCTAGTATTCATCCATTGAGGCTAAAATCGAGCCCATCAGAGGTGCGAATCAGGTACAGAAAGACTATCGCAGCGACTATCATGCAGGCATTTCCTACGGCAAACATCGTTTTTGATGGGACATGTCGCTGAATAGTTCCGATTGAGACGGATATGAGCATGGACCATATATTTCCTATACCTAGAAATATACCGACGAGTAGGGGTGATCCGACGATAAAACCGAAGAAAAAGACGGTTGTGAGGTGAAATATAACCCAAATAGCTCAGTAAACCTTTACAACATTGTAAAAGTTCTTGAGAATCTTGGCTTTTTCCGGGAGTTCTGGCGTGACAATCTGAGTCATGAGTTTACTCTATCATACTTTTCTACCCGAGTAAAATATTGTGAGCTCTTTTTCTTGTACTTTATCTTGTTCCGTAATTGAGGACCCAGATATTCTCACATTGGCCTATTCCCAGCTCTCTGAACTCTCCCTGGTACATGTTTTCACGATGGTAAATACTGGTCGTCAGTTGGTCGAGGAGTTCCATGATATTTTCTTGTCAGAGTCCGAGATTTTCTCCTCCCCAGGTATAGTCATAGTTTCCGCTTTTAAATCGCATCTCGAGAGTGCTCCCATTCAGGGTATGGGTTATTTCTCATGCCTCACAAAGCTGGAGAGCGTAGCTCTGAGCTATTGCATCGAGCTCAATTGATCGTGAGAGTGTACTGAGACCTCTATCTACCCTTCTCTTACTGTGTTCGGTGGTCAGGAGATTGCGAATCTGGGAGAGTGTGAGTTCATTTTTGTTTCTCGTGAGGAGGCTCGAGGGATGATAATTATCCTCACAATAATATCCAGAAAGGAGGCTCTGGGTATGGCAAAAGAGGTGTTCTAAGTAGGAGATGATATCTCTCGCTGCTGGTGAGAGGGACGGTCTTTTCTTATATTGAGCAAGTGCTGTTTGTGTTTTTGTGAGGACTTCTATCTGTTTTTCAGTGGAAACGGGGGCGAGGTATCTCTTCCTGTAGTCATCATAGAGTGCTTCTACACGCACCTGAGCAGCCCCACTGATAGCGTGTACTCATGTACACAGGACGAGACAGAAAATGGCGATAGAGCGTTTCATATTTGGAAAAATAAAGTTTTGCCTATAGTACTCTCTATAACTCTTATTTCAATGCCTCCTGCTCCTATATTCTTGACTCTTCAGAACAAAAAACAACTCACCCATGATGTATTTGAGTTAGAATATTCTTCTCAGGATTCATTTTCAATACTTCCAGGTCAGTTTCTCCTCTGTGATACCGCAGGAGATCCAAAACTGCGCCGATCCTATTCTGTGAGTTGGGCAGAGTGAACAAGTGTATTTTTTATCATTAAGCGACTTGCTGAGGGGAAGTGAGGAAGTGTGGCCATCTGTGATCAGGAAATCGGACATGAGATGCAGGTATGGTGACCTATGGGCCACTTTATCCTCCGAGAAAACTCTTCTCCAAAGGTCTTTATCGGTACGGGGACTGGGTTTGCTCCGCTCTACTTTATGATAAAATCTCTTCTTCAGAAAATGACGAATGACGAATGACGAATGACGAATGCAGGAATATTTTTCTTATTTGGGGTGAGGGAATTGAGAGATGTTTTTTATCAGGAAGAACTTCAGAAATGGGCCGAATGAGATGGATTTGATTATCAGATTTGTTGTTCACGAGAATCGTCATCCCTCCCAGAGAAACATCGTGAATGACGGGTGACAGAATGTCTCACCCCTGAAAATATCTCAGAAATGAATAAAACTGGAGAAACCGAATTCTATATTTGTGGGAGTCCAGCGATGGTGACAGAAGTCAGATCTATGCTAGAATTGTACGGAATTTCAAAGGACAGAGTATTCTTTGAGCAGTATTAGATACACACTACGAGAGGTTCTCGTTCCCAGACCTTGAGGACCATTTTTCCGAGATCTTTTGAGAGGAATTCTCTGAAGTTTTTCTCATTTTCGTCTGCTTTCTTTGCTCAGACAGCTTTTTTCACATATTCGCCAATAGCTGCATGAGATGCTGCGATTTCGTCAGGGAAGAAGAGTCCGCGTGATTCTATCGTAGAGTCTTTCGTGTTTACTACGAGCACGCCTTCTTCACCGAGCTGGATTCTTTCTTTGACTGCACGAGTCTCGAGAGATCCTATGCTCATGCCATCAACACCGAGCGCTTCGAGAGGGATTTTTTTCTGAGAAAATATGAGACTGTGTTTCTCATCGAGTTCTACGATTGAGCCATCTTCGAGCATGAGGACATTTTTTGGATCCCAGCCCATCTTGATTGCTTCTCGTTTGAGTGTGAGACGCATCGTGAGGTCACCATGCACAGGGATGATGTATTTTGGTTGGACGAGATTGAGCATGACGCGCTGTTCTACCATACCTCCATGACCACCTGAATGAACTTCGAGTTCTTTGATAGTAATAATCTTCGCACCAAATCGGTTGAGTCGATTCATCATCTCGGTGATGGCAAGCTCATTACCTGGAATAATGGAAGATGAGAGGACGATTGTGTCTCTTGGCTTAATGGAGATAGTCTGATGATCTCCACGAGAGATGTTATTCAGACCACCGAATTCTTCTCCTTGAGCACCAGTTGTGATGATAATTTGTTTATTTTCAGGGATACTCTCGAGTGTTTTGTTATCGAGCGTTTTGACGGTTCCTTCCTTGCACTTGAGATAACCGAGTTCACGAGTTATCGCGACACAATCGACCATACTTCGTCCATTGATGAGGACGACACGACCGAGCTGTTCAGCTATTGTGACAACATCCTGGATACGACTGATGAGTGTTGAGAAGTTTCCTATGATGACTCTCTCAGGAGCATCTTGGATGATTTGTTTGAGTTCTCCTGAGACTTTTGTTTCAGAAGTTGTCCATTCTTGTCTCGTAGAATTGGTCGTTTCCTGGAGGAGGATATCGATACCACGAGCTGCTATTCTCGCATAATTTGCGAGGTTTGCAGGCTTATCAATACGAGGGAAGAATTCGATTTTGTAATCACCCATGTGCATGATACGAGCTGATGGAGTCTCGATATAGACACCACAACTATCTGGGATAGAGTGATTCACTCGGAAGAATTCGTATTTGAAGACTCCGATATTTGCCATCTGTCCTGAGTCAGGATTGATGGTATGAAATTGGACTTTGTTTTTGAGTCCTGCCTCTTCGAAGCCTTTTTTTATCATCGCAATCGTGAAAGGAGATCCGTAGATAGGAGGAAATCCGAGAGCTGGTATGAGATTTTTCAATGCACCTATGTGGTCGAGATGGCCATGAGTGATAAACATAGCCTTGATTCTCTTCAGGTGTGGCTGGAGAAATCGGATATCCGGGAGGAGATAATTGAATCCAGGAGATTTACCACCTCGAGCAAATTCGAGACCGCCATCGACGATGAGGATATCATCTCCGTGTTCAAACATAGTCATGTTCGCACCCACAGTACGGAGTCCACCAATAGGGATCATGCGAGTGACATTTTTGTCGATTTTTGGGAGGACTTGTGGTTCATGAGATTTTGGGAAAATCACGGGGACATTGAGCCCTTTTATGACTGCAGGAGAGAGCTGTGTCGGTACTTCGATGACAGGATGTGTTTGCTGGGACAATGGCGCTGACATCGTCTGAGGGAGCTCGAGTCGTTTCATAGGACGATTCGTCGTGAGGGGTTTCCCTTGGACTGGAGGTCTCTTCGGAGGAAGAGGTCGGTGATTATTTGGCGTACCAGTCGTTAATGGTCTCGGCGACAGAGGTGTCGTCGGTTTGAGTTGTGGTTTTGGTTTTGGCACGAGAGGTGCAGGTTTCATGGGGATCGGGGTCGGTGGTGACATTGGTGTCGGTTCTGATGGTGGGTTTTTGTTCACCTGTCAGAGTTCTGAGTCGAGCTCAGCAAAAAAATTATCGGACATATAAAGAAAGAATAAAAATTAAAATAAAGTACAAAATTGGGAAAAAGAGTTTTTGTGTACTCTTACCTCTTCGTATCTGGAAACGACAACAATACCCTAAACGAGGAGGAGCACATGTGATATGGCTAGATTATGAGACATGAGCATCAAAAAGATCACAGTATGAGCTTCATTGATAACCACGATTGGCGGTGTCTATGGGAATAGGATATCCTATATGGATGAGAATAGCGAGAGTCTGAGTCTTGATTTTTTTATTTGGTGTGTTCTGGAGTAGCATAGGAATTATAGATACTTTTGACTGAAAGCAAATTATTCAAATAAGTTTTTACTGTTTTCTTTTATCCACGAGCTACTTTTCCCTTTTCACCAAAAGGGCCACAAGAGGACATCCTCGAAAGTATGTGTCCCTGCTCGTTCGTCTCGAAAAGGATTCATCGCGAGTTCGAAGTGGAGGTGGTAGAGATATTTCTTATCAGGTACAGCTGAGTCGCCCACATGTCCCACTATTTCTCATTTTGCTACTTTGGTCCCTATCTGGATATTATTTGGTATATCGGAGAGGTGAGCATAGATGCCGACATGCCCAGAAACAGTTTTGAGGTAGACAGTATTTCCACGATAGACATCGAGATTTTCTTGTTGCTCGAGCTCAGATCCTCCGCGGTGGAGATTATTCATCTCACTCCATGTGAAATCTCTCTTCACATGCATGATGGTTCATTCTTCTATTGCCCTCACTGGAGTACCCTCGCTGACATAGAAGTCCCATCCATGATGTACTGCATCAGTTGTCCCTGCTCGAAAAGGACGCGCAGCATTGGGCATATGTGATATATTGTTCGGCAGAGGGCTGTCTGGTATCGGGAGACTGAAATTCATATCGCGTGTCTCAAGAATTGTTTCTATGTCTCGGAAAAATTGTCTCAAACGGAGAGAAGAAAATCTGTAGTCATTTTTTATGACAGAACTCGCTTTAAGCGTATTTCTGAGTGTCTCACTTCAAACATCAGAGAGAGCTTCTCTCGGAGGAAGAGCACCATTTATCGGCATGATGTAGTTGACGCCTCGATATTTCACGACGGGCATACGACATTTACCAGTGAGTTTCCATCTCACGACTTTATTACCATTTGATTCACTCAGTACTGATTGTGTATCAGGACAGACAGATGTCAGCTCGGCGCCATCTGCATCATCAAGTCTCAGAAGCACAGATGCTCCGTTATCGAGCGGTGTCACTCATGAGAAAAGTATCTCTACAGGTGGTGTTTCAGAGGTTGCCACGATTTCTCGTGTTGGTTCTGATATGAGTATGTGGGGAAGTGTGATGAGTAATACCCCGATGTACAGTGAGGATCGAATCATAGGTTTATGCACTTGGCAACTGTATTCCAGTGTATAAAAAAATTATTCAAATCAAATATTGTATCCTCTTTTCTGCTTGATTATGCCCTATTCTCTCTTTTGAAATATTTTTTATTATTTTATTTCTGTGAAGAGCAGGTGAAGAATGCTTTCAAATTAGGCATTTTCTCATACTATGTTTGATGTATTTCTCACCCATATTTCTATGAAAAAAATTCTCGCCCTTCTCTTCATCACACTCGCGTGTTCATCACATAGCTATGCTGCCACCTACGATGGTCTTTCTGATGCACGCGCCCTGGCTGAACAAGGTATCATCGTGAATCAGTCAACCATGTCCCCAGTCTCGAATCCTTCACTTACGACTGATGTCCAGGAGGCGAGCATGTATCGACTCTACGATACAATTATTCGTCAGGAAGTACTCGGGATAGCACTAAAACTCCGATGAATTCAGCTGTCTGATACCTATTCTTGTCGGAATTATTATCGTGATACGACAGAGTGGTGGGTGTGTCGAGCTGCGGAATTGTCTGCAGATTATGATATCGTCACTCGTGCGAATCTGAATTTCCGACCACATGACACACTCACACTCGCAGAAGCTCTCGGTATCACAATCAAAGCACTCAACATCAACCTCTCAACGACGCCTACTTCTACCATTTCCGGTACTCTTCCTGATTGGCAAAAGCGACTCGTTCTCACCATTCAAGAGAATCAAATCTCTCTCGATGTGCGCGATAGTAGTGGTCAATGAATAGCATTGTACGATCCTCGAATTGGTGGTACGGTTTCTGGATTTGATATGTCTCACAGGCTGACTCGTGGACAGTTTTTCCAGATTCTCACTGCTTTCCTGGATTATCAAGATAATTCAGATCCAACTGCTCACTGCACCGTCTACAATGATGGATGCAATGACTGTACTCGTGTAAATGGTGTTTCTACCTGTACTGAGCGAGCCTGTTTCTGGCAGGGAATTCCATCATGTTCTGTATGTGAGTCGGGCTATACTTTGGAGAATAATCGTTGTGTGAAAAAACAAACTTCGTGTATTGCAGAAGGTGGTTATGCTGGAGGATGATTTGTGATGTATCCAGAAAATTTAGCGGATTTCCAATGCTGTGCAGGACTCACGCGTGCTGAGAGAAAGGATGGAAGTACACTCGCTGATGCAGGATATACTTGTATCCGTCAGGGTGATAATTATTGTGATGCACGGTATGAGAGTAGTTATAATTCGAGTGACTGTCGGACTGGTGTCGCATTTGATACTTCTATCTGTCAGAATTATTATGATGGTTGTAATAGTTGTTCTCGGACTGAAAATGGTCAGACTATTTGTACACTTATGGCTTGTTTCGTGAACTGACCAGCCTATTGTACGAGCTATGTTTCTTATGTTCCAAAAAATCAAACAGAAGATAGTGTCTTTATCGCAAAGGCTGTCACAGAAATGCGTAACTATACGAAGGATCTCTCGTGTACTACTAATGCTCAATGTCAGTGGAGTATGGTCGGTCAGAAGGTGTGTGGCGGTCCGAGTGCTGCCATAGCTTTTTCAACAAAAAATGTAGATATAAATCTCGTCACCAGCAAGGGTATCTACATCACCAATGCTGAGAAAAAATTCAATGAAACCTATGGTATCATGAGTGACTGTATGTATGTACAGCCACCTGCTCAGCTGAGTTGTGTTAATGGTACTTGTCAGTAATTACATCTCTGATGGAAGTGGCATGCCAATAATCTCGGCTGTTGATTCGATAATACCTAGACAGGTATGTATGATGGCCATCCGTGCGACTCTCTCATTTTCTGGCGTTTCTTTGAGCTTGGGAGTATTTACATAGAGGGCGTTGAGATGTCGAGTCATGGTCGCGATATGTGCGATGAGGAGGTGGAATTTGTACGATTCTCCGCAGTTCTCAAGGAGTTCATTGAATCCGAGAATATCCAGAATGAGATCTCTATCATAAATACTGAGTAAACTGACAGTTGTAAACGGTAAACCGGGGGGAATTTCAGTCCTGTTTACAGTTCACTGTTCACTGTTTACTTTTATCTCATTGAGAATTTTTTTCCATCGTACATAAGTGTATTGCAGATAGGGTCCACTGTTTCACTCGAAAGCCAAAACTTTATCCCATTCAAAAATCCAATCCCGCTCTCTGTCTTGACTGAGAAAAGAATAAACAATAGCTCCGAGTGCGACTGATTTTACATCTTCGTCAGATATATTTCGTTCTCGTTCGATGAGTATTTGTTTTACTCTTTCAAAGCTTTCTCAAATCAAATCCTTCAAGAATATGACGCGTCCATGTCGTGTCGACATTGCTCCATCTGGTAGACTCACAAAACCGTTTGCTGCATGTGTGAGTTGAGTATTTTGTCCGCTGAGCCATGCCTTCTCTACTGTTGCAAAGAGTTGACGAAAATGCAGAGCCTGTCGATTATCGACAAAGTAGACAATTCGACTCGGGGACCAGTTTTTGAGACGGTATTTGATAGCTGCCAGATCACTCGCGAGATAGCCGTGTGTTCCATCTCTTTTTTGGAGAATACATGACGGGAGCTTCGTTTCTTTCGCAAAAACGACACCCACACTATCGTCTTCATTTTTGGTTGCAATTCCTGCTGTGATGAGTTCTTTTACGACAGATGACATCGTAGTATCCTGTGTGAGGTCGGGCCAATTACCGAGTTTTGGGAGAGGGAGTCACTCATAGAAGCTCTCACCAATCCAGATATCAGGATGTGCTCCAAAATCATTCATGACCGCTCGTACACCTGCGAGACTTTTTTCTGTGAATTGTTGCCACAGTTTTACCGATGCGTCATCACCTTCTGAGAGGAGTTTAAAAGCGTCACGACATTCCTGTTCTATCTCTGCTTCCTTTTCTGTTTTTTCTGTAATAGCGACATAGATTTCCAGGAGATGGTGAACGGGGTCTTTTTCAAAAGTATCTGTATCACCGAAATATTTCCAACCAGTAATGAGCTTCCCAAATATCCCACCCCAATCACCCTGGTGCATATCTGCAGTCACATCGTAGCCCATCGTGCGAAGCAAATTGATCGTTGCTTGTCCGAAGAGAGGCGTGCACAGGTGACCTATGTGGAGCGGTTTTCCGATATTTGCTCCCATGTAGTCGATGATGATTTTCTCATTTTTCTTTTCCCAAGTTGGGAATTTCCATACCGAGAGTTCTTGTACATAGAATTCATCTGTGACAAAGAGATTTACGAATCCTCCCTGGATATTTCCATCGGTGACGAAGTTCTGATTTTTCATGAAGTCTAGCACTTCTTGAGCGAGGACGGGAGGTGGTGTTTTTGTCGCTTTGACCGCGGGAAATATGTTGATACAGATATCACCGAATTTCCTATCTGGAGGGACGGTGAATTGAAAAACATCAGCGGAACACTCTTTCTGAGTTGTTTCGAGATATTTGGTGAGAGAATCTCTGAGAGTGATACATTGCATATGAGGGGCGAGTAATTATGTCCAGTATAGCGGGAAAAACATCTTCGGCAATATTCATTTGCCGTCTTGTGTGCTAGGAATATACTCACGCAATATGCACTTCTCCGCCCCATCACATCCTCTTATTCATGCTTTTCTCCTCCGTCGAGAAGAGTTTCAGGGTGTAGAGAGGCTCATAGTCGAGACGCCGGAGCAAGGGGAAAAGCTTCTGAAAATCCTTATGGAACTTTCAATAATGAATAATGACGAATGACGAATGACGAATGAAGGAAGTTCAATAAAAAATTATAGGCTCATAACTACACCAACTGATATTCTCGAAGTGTCATACGACAAAAATCTCGTTGGGATTTTCCCGATTGAGACTCTTGATTGGGAAATTCCAGATGATAAAGATCTCACGCTTCTCATCACAAAAGGTATGCACTATTCAGAAGAAAAACTCGTCACTTGGCTCACGGATCATGGATTTACTGCAAAAAAATCAGAGGAAGAAAATTCATTTTTTCGGCAAGGGGATACCGTGAGTATCGAGACTAGAAAGGGTACTTTGTTAGTTAATTTTTTTGGAAATATACTCGAGACGCTTTATCTCGATGGAGCAGAACAAGAGGAGTGGAGATTTTTTGCCCGTTAAATTAAATTCTTTTCTTTCAAAATTCCCGATTTTTCGAGAATCATCGCTTCCTCGATACACCACGGAGAATATTTATCTGTGTTGTTTTTGATTTCGCTGAGAAAGTCAGACCAACTAATCCATTGGATCGCTTCGACTTCGTCGGGATTTATGACTGGTTCGTCTTCTGTGTAGCCGATGTGAATTGGACATATCTCGTTTTCCATCACACCGTCTTTGGTAAACTGGTAGCGATAGGGCGAAGCTTCTTCGACCCACGCGATGCTCATACCGAGTTCGTCTTTCACTCTTCTCTTTACTGCATTGATATTTGATTCATCGAGTCCTGGATGACCGCAACAACTATTCGACCAAGCGAGTGGCCAGGTTTTTTTGATATGGCTTCTCTGCTGGAGGAGGAGTTTCTTGTCTTTATTAAAAATAAAAATTGAAAATGCTCGGTGAAGCGGAGTTTCTGCTCCATGAACTTCGGATTTGGGCATTGTTCAGAGAATGGTATTTTTCTCATCGACGAGGACGACGAGTTCTGGAGGATTGGACATGGTTCTGGGGTGAGAATGGTAGGGATTATAGCCGTATACGAATAATTACAATCTAGTTCACGAGGAGGTAGAATGTATAGATCATGAGCACACAGAGAATCACAGAAAAAGTCCATAATATCCAGTGGTGTGAGTGAGATTCTTTTTTTTCTTTTGCTACATGAGCACGAGCGTCATCGAGGATTTTGTTTGGCAGAAGTATCCACATCATGAGAGGGATGATAAATATATCATCCACTATTCCCAGGAGAGGAAGTATATCGGGAGCGATGTCTACAGGGCTCAGGATATAGATGCTAGCTATGACGGCTATTGTGAGCTTGGTGCTGGTCGGTGTCCGAGCGTCCATATATGCTCGCTTGAGGGTCTGAATTTCGCTCTTGATTCAGCGAATTTTTTTGAGAGATTTCAGGAGAGACATATTTTATTTCATGAGATCTTTGAGGGCGAGCATTGTTTTCCAGTTTCTGGTTGTCGCTTGGACTCCGAGTTTTTTTTCAAAAAATGTAGTCGAAAATTTCGTCATACCGTATCCATCAGGACAGTAGAGATAGATTGTCGTATCAGTGATAGTAAATTCATCACTCTGATATTGCTCATCACGACAGCTCGCGAGGAGTTTCTCTTCGGGGATTTTCTCGAGCAGTGTGACATGTAGTTTTGCGATATCCTTTTCCCCACTGAGGTACGGATTTTTCTCGAGAATTTCACTCATATTCTCGCGTGAAAGCACGAGGACAGGAACACTAAAATTATAGTGATTCTGGATGAGTGCACTGATTTGTTTTTCGAGTTTTTTTGTGTCAGATTCACTACTTCCAAAGACGACATTGCCGCTCTGTATGTAGGTCATTACATTCTCAAAACCTTCCTTAGTAAACAAGGCTTTGAGGTCTTTCATAGCGATGATTCTCTGACCACTGACATTGATACCGCGGAGGACGGCTACATAGGTATTCATGCCTGTATTGTATTTATTTTCGCGAGAAAGCTACCTATCCTCTGATCAGGTAGGCGAGATAGCCAATATATACCGCCACAAAGAGGACACCTTGCCAGCGTTCGAGATTATTTTTCTTACCGATAAAGAGCGCTAAGAAGAGTAAGAGCGTTGCACCGATACACATATAGATATCAGTGAAACTAGCTACAGGTACATTGATTGGACTTATGACTGCTGAAAGTCCGAGAATCCAGAAGATATTGAAAATGTTTGAACCAACGATATTACCAACTGCGATATCATTTTGACCTTTTCGAGCAGCGACTATAGAGGTGACGAGCTCGGGCATAGAAGTTCCAATCGCGACAATAGTGAGACCGATAACTCGTTCAGACATGCCGAGTATGTGTGCTATCTGAACTGCTCCATCGACGAAAAGTTTTCCGCCGAACATGAGTCCTGCGAGACCTCCACCGATCATGAGTGCTGCCATTCAATTACTATACTTTTTGATGCCTGAATCGGTATTTTCTTCACTCTTGCTGATGCTCGCGATGTAGTAGAGGAATACCGCAAAGAAAAATAACAACACAAAACCGTCACGCTGGCTGATGATATTTGTCTCTGACTGACTGAAGTACATATCAGCTCCGAGGAGACCTACGAGCACGATAGCCAGGAGAGAAAATGGTATCTCTTTCCAGACTGTAGAACGCGCTACAGGTATGAGACCTAGGAAACTCGTCACACCGAGTATGAGGAGTATGTTTGCTGTATTGGAACCCACGACATTGCCGAGAGTGATATCACTATTGCCACGGAGACTCGCCATGATACTCACAGTGAGCTCAGGGAGCGAAGTACCAAATGCCACGACAGTGAGACCGATGACGAGACTGGAGACGCCAAATCGTTTGGCGATAGAAGCAGATCCCAGTACGAGGAAATCTGCACCTTTAACGAGGACTGCGAGTCCGACGACGATAAAAAGAAGAGCTATAATCATGTGTCGATTATAGTTGGGATTTGAAAAAAGAAATACCTATAACCCGAATCCTCTGATGACGAGATAGATACCGATAATGATGATCCCAAAAAGTGCGACAGACAGCAGACTATCATTTTTGTAAAATGCGATGACATTTTTTGTGACCTTTGGAAAACCTATGACAACGACTCACTTCACGAGCGAGAGCCAACCGATGAGTGTGACAATTCCGTTCCAGTCGAGTGACCAGACATTGTGCACGAGGATACTTCCTAAACCTATCGAGAGTGACGCATACCCCGCGATGAGTATGATACCTGGTTCACTTACTACTGACTTCATGTATCCGAGTATGACCTCTCTACGCATGAGGAAGAGCACTCCGAGGATGAAAAAAGAAAGTCCCCAAAACTGTGCCAGAAATACTGCAGCAATCATAGGAAAATAATAAGGAAATAGAGCAGGATTAGTATATGTGTTTTCTCTTTAATTGAAACCTAAAGAAGCAATAAAAATTCAGGGGATATATGAACTAGAGCAACGGGGTTTT
This sequence comes from uncultured Candidatus Peribacteria bacterium, assembly GCA_964421335.1. GTDB lineage: Bacteria > Patescibacteriota > Gracilibacteria > BD1-5 > JAGOOR01 > JAGOOR01. Next base: position 12,977 of record CAYQWU010000001.1, on the reverse strand, counting down.
ATAAAATTATTTATATTTTTGCATCTTCTTCTTCAAAAAACTTTTTCAAGAAGAATTTACCCTTTTGAGTCAATACTATTTGTCTTCAAGTTTTTTCTATAAGGTTGTTTGCTTCCAAGAAAGCAACTCTCTGACTTCCTAGAGGTTTTTCCCATTCTTCGGACCTGTATAAGTCTCAGCCATGTTTATACATTCAATCTTGAAGAGCTTCTAAGGTATCCATAAAGCCATCTTTTTGTTCTAATTTTTTGTATTCTTCTTCCCAAATTTCCTCTTCTGTCATTTCTTTTTTAATTTCATTTTCTTTTATTACATTACTTTCTTTTACTTCTAATACTTCTTTTTTCTCATCTTCAATCTCTTTAGATTGTCTTATTCTTTCACGTTCTTGCCTGTTCTTGTTTGAGCATGCTTTTTTGTAGCACCAAAATTCAGCATATGATAAAACCCAAAGAGCCAGAGCAACTGAAATAATCGGCCCCAAGAGAAGTAATGTTATATCATGCCAGAATCCTCAATTATAATATGTAGCCCATATATAATCAATTTTTAATTGTTTAAAAGTACTAAATATTAAATCTTGATCAACAAATATGGTTGTATAAATTGCTCGCCAATTCCATAAGAACCAAGCTATTGTAAAAGTTCAATACATAGAACTGCTGAATCTTTCTGTTAATGTGTTTTCGACTGAAGAGTATATTTCATTTTCTTTCATTTTTTCGTGCAGATTCATAGTTGATAGTTATTTTCTTGCTTTCTATTTTATTCAATATACCATCCAGTACAATTCCAATGTCTCCAAAACAACCCAAATCCCTCGCTCTCTGACTCGATTTCGCACCTGATTTTGAGAGGATTCGTCGTGAGCATAGTCCGATAGAGGTGAATCAGATAGTTGATCCGACTCATCCGCCTGCGGGGATAGAGTATGTCGAGTGCGACACACTTTCGGAGCTGGTGGAGTTTCTCAAAAAACAAAAAAAGATATTGGTTCTCACGAAACAGACACCCGTGATGGAGAAGTTTTGTGCAGATAATGATATTGAAGCAGAGATTCATGCGTGGAAACTTGGTGGGCCGAGCTTCACAATGCCAATGAATAATGAAGAATGAATAATGAATAATGGAGGAAGTTTATGTATTATCACTGATGAACTCATCTGACCGCTTCTGGGTGGTGTGTTCCGACGGAAAAAGAAGCGACCGCAGCTGGATTTGCTCGTACAGATAAAGGCTGGCGATCCTGTCGTTCA
>CAYQWU010000001.1:0-11711 GCA_964421335.1 uncultured Candidatus Peribacteria bacterium | reverse complement strand
GAGGGAATATATCGAGATAGAATATGCTGAGAAAGACAGACTCTTCGTACCGGTTGAGGAGCTTCATCGTGTGTCGAAATTTGTCGGAGAGACAACACCGACACTCACTCGACTCGGTTCACCATCATGGAAACTGATACTCGCGAAGACAAACGAAGAAATCCAAAAAATTGCCGAAGAACTCCTCGCGAATCATGCAGCTCGTCGTCTCGCTGGCGGTGTATCGATGATGGATTTCCCGGAAAAAGAAGAGACATTTCATATCGCATTTCCGCACAAGCATACGCTCGATCAAGAAGACGCGATTCAGGGTATCATGCAGGATATGAACAGTGAGAAACCGATGGACAGACTCCTTTCGGGGGATGTTGGTTTTTGAAAAACAGAAGTGTCACTCCATGCAGTGTATCGGGCTTTTCTCAATGAAAAACAGACAATATTTCTCGCACCACTCGTGGTCCTCGCGTATGAGCATTATGAGTCAATTTCTGAGCGCCTCAAGCCGTTTGGGGTAAATGTCGCGATGATGACGCGTATGAGCACGACGAAAGAAATAAAGTCTGTCCTGGCTGGTCTCAAAGACGGCTCGATTCATTGTGTCATCGGGACGCACAGACTCCTGTCTCCTGATATAAAATTTCGCAATCTCGGACTCGTCGTCGTCGATGAAGAACACAAATTCGGCGTGACGGATAAAGAAAAAATCATGCATCTCAAGGCTGGCGTAGACACACTTGCTCTCTCTGCAACACCGATTCCTCGCTCGCTCAATCTCGCACTCTCTGGTGTGAAAAATTTCTCCATCCTCTCCACGCCTCCAACTGGTAAAAAGCCAATTCATACAGCAGTGGCTCGCTACGATCAGACTATCGTGAAGCGCGCTATCGAGGAAGAATTGGCTCGTGGCGGTAAAGTATTCTTCGTCCACAATACCATCAAGACACTCCCTATTCTCAAAAAAGAAATCGAGTCACTCGTCCCCAAGGCAAAAGTCGTCATCACCAATGGTCAGCTCCCGTCCGATGAACTCGAAGATCGCATCATGGAGTTCAAGCTCGGCATGCATAATGTCCTCCTCACGACAACGGTGATAGAAAACGGAATCAACTTCCTCGATACAAATACCATCATCATCGATGAGGCAGAAGATTTCGGGCTTGCACAGCTGCACCAACTCCGTGGGCGTGTAGGTCGATGACAGATTCAGGGGATTTGTTATCTGATGTATCGACAGCCCGAGCTCCAGGACGAAGCACGCGAGAGACTTATGACTATCGCAAATCACACGCATCTCGGCGCAGGATTTGAAATTGCTCTCCGAGATATGGAAATTCGCTGAGTAGGAGATGTTCTCTGAGTTCGACAATCTGGGAAGACGCGCGATGTTGGCGTGAGTTTTTATCTCAAACTCCTCGAACAAAAAATTGAAGAACTCCAGTCCTGAAAAAAAGAAACGAAAGTGGATACCACGATTGATCTCCCTATCAGTGCGTATATTCCTGATGAGGCATTTAGTTCTGACATCGAGAAGATTCACTTTTATCGAGAGCTTGAATCAGTTCGAAGCGAAGAGGAACTCATGGAAGTCATCGAACCGCTCAAGACCCGTATTGATGTGAAGCAATCAGCTGTTGATCATCTCTTCCTCCTCATCCGTGCTCGACTTCGCTTATCGTCTCTCGGTATTCGTCGTGTTCATATGCAACTCGGCAAATACACCCTCGAATGGGGTGGTGAAGGTGAGAAAACACTCGATGCCATGAAAGAACTGCTCAAAAAAGACACAAAACAGTGTGCCGAGGTTATGTCTGGGAAAAAGATTTGCTACTCTCGGAAGGCGTTTCAGAATCACGGCGACTTTTTGAGGTATTTTGTTGTTTAAACTCGGCTGCTCTTAGTTGTTTCCTCTTCTGGACGAAATCACTATGACAAGGATGTTCTTCGTCATCGAGACTTCTCTTGCTCGCTACTTCATAGTTTTTTTTGAGTCTTTGAAGCCTCCCAGATGTTTCTGATTCTGCTATCTCTTCTCTTAAAATTGTGATGTATTGTTCTTGAGATTGCTGTCATCGCGTCAGTCTATCTGTGAGACTTGCTCTGTGCACTTCTTCAAAGGGTCAAACCCCGTCCATCATTCTACCGAATGCGAGAGTGAGGAGTTCGGTTTCTGATAATTCTGTTTCTTCCGGCTCTTCCGGTCCAGTTGCTCAGAGGTTTTCCATAATAAAAGATATTATAGCTTATAATTATTTATATGCAATACCTACTTCAGTAATTCCTCAAAGCTCTCCACGCTTTTCTCGGCGAGTTCGATGCAAGCATCTTCTGGCCGACAGAATCGGTGGTAGTAGATACCTCGCGCTCCGCACTGGTTCGCGCCAGTCAGCCCGGGGAGTCCATCTTCGATAACGAGACAGTCTGTGATAGGAGTTTCGAGCATTTCAGCACACTTGAGCCAGACTTCTGGATCGGGTTTGTGGTTGGTGAGCATATTTGCTCCGATAATCGTGTATCATTTTTCTGGTTTTGTCTGGTCGTAGAGGAAATATTTCTCTAGTTTGAGGAGCTGTATGACCCATTCGATGCGACTTGTTCCTGAATTTGACCCGATGGCTATTTTTTTATCAGAGCTTTTACAGTATTCGAGAAATGGTATGAGACTCGGGTCTGATTCGAGTCATGCTTCAAAGAGAGCCTTTTGAGTTTCCCATATATGTGCATGGATGGCAGGAGGGTCGAGTTCGATGTTGTATTTTTCCTTGAGAATTGCAGAGAGTTGTACGAGTGATTTTGTTCACCATTTTCACGACTCAAATTCATCGTCTTCGAGATGGAGATTATTTTTTGAAAATAGCTGTGACAATGAGTGCTTCACAATACCGAGTGTATGAGCTATGACACCGTCGAAATCGAAGAGTATTGCTCAAAAAGGCTTCATATTATTTTCTTACGCTCTCTACTATGCACCATTTCGACCTCGATTCATACCAGGTAAATCCCGCGAAAAAGACGACAAGCGGAATCTCGAAATAAAATCCTATTATCACGAGGATGAGTGCGAGAATAGAGCGCCCGGAGACTCATTTTTTGCCAATATTACAGGCTCAGCTCGCGGGACGAACTCGAGAAAGCACCTGACGGATAGCCCAGCCGACAGCGTATCCACCAACAAAGAAAAGAAGAAGTATAAACATGTATGCTATAGTATCTGTTTTCCTGAGACACACAAATATTTTGTACTTTGCCCTTTGGGGCTATACTTTGCTTATGAAAAAGCTTTTTATACTCTCCACCATCCTGATCTGATTCCTGACTCCTGCGAGCTTCGCAGAAGAACAACCTCTCACACTCGGCGAGACACTGACGATGTATTTTACCGAGATTTTCCCCACTCTCACTCCAGAAATCAGCAATGTGACGGTGAAATATAGTGGTATCGGTACCAGAAGTGGACTCCGAGGTGCGCTCCAGAGAGGGATTTATTATGAGATGTTGCCCAATACTGCTGCGACACTTCGTCCAGATGAACCTATGAGTGATCGTGCTTTTTCTCAGCTCCTTCGTCATCATTTCGGAACTCGGATAGCGTCTGATGATTCACTCCTCACACCCGATGATTATGAGCGATTTATGGTGAGTATTCGGACTTCCTTTGCGTATCGTGTCTTCCGTCTCCTGAATACCCCAGAAGAAAATACCGCTCCAGTCTCAGTCTCTCCAGAATCAAAACTCTCACAGGCAGATAATTATTATCTCCTCGAAAACATCTACAACCTCCTCCAACAGAACTATCTCCGAGGTGAGAAATTCAATCAAGCAGAACTCATCTATGGTGCTGCAGAATGACTCGTCAATGAACTCGGTGATCAGCATACGAAGTTTTTCAGACCAGATGCGTCGACTGATTTCAAAAACTCTCTCGATGGAAATATCGTGGGCATAGGAGTCATCATCGACATCGATGCGACAGGATCGCTCACCATCACCGATGTCATCCGTCATAGTCCAGCGGAGAAAGGAGGTCTCTCGTCAGGTGATAAAATCATCAAAATAGATGGTATCGCTGTCTCTACTGAAAATGGTATCATCGATGATATCGCACGACTACGATGACAGGCTCAGACACAGGTCGAGGTGACGGTGCAATCGGGGAAAGTGATAAAAACTGTCGCCATCGTCCGTGAGATAATCCATGTCGAACAAGTCGAAACAGAGGAACTCACCGATTCGTATCGTATTATCTTCTGAGAGGTCGCGACTGGAACTGATATCATCATGGAGGGTGCACTTCAGGGGTTTCTCTCGAGTGGTAAAAAACGGCTCATCCTCGATCTCCGCAATAATCCTGGAGGTTCTCTGGCAGAGACTCGAAGTATCCTCAATTATTGGATCGATAAATGAAATCCTCTCGTTGTCCTCAAATACCCAAAACTCGAAGTATTGAATTATGCATTGAATGATTCGCTGACTGATTGGACGAAATATGAGATAGTCATACTCATAAATGGTGATACTGCCTCGGCTGCTGAGATTATCGCAGCCACACTCCGAGAATATTATCCGAGAAATAGTGTCATCATCGGTGATACTTCTTACGGTAAAGGAACTGTCCAGGAACTCGTATCGTTTGATGATAAATCCCTCCTCAAATACACGATAGCCGAGTGGCTCATCCCGAGGACTCGCCAATCCATCAATAAAGTGGGAATTGTACCCGACAAAAAAGTCGTCTTTGATAGACAACACTGGAGAACAAAAAAGATAGATACTCAGCTCCTCGCCGCTCAGCAATATAATTTCTCGAACTAGGATTCACCTCTTTCTGGAGACGCTCTTGTTGGCTTTTCTTCACTACTTCCATCTCTTGCCATTGTATCAAAATTTTCAAGTTTCTCGCGGAGAACTGTTCCTGAACGAGCTTGGGTTTTTTGTTTTAGTGCTCCTACTCATCCATTGAACCGTCCTTCTTCTATATCCTCGAGCGATAACTCTTCTGTCTCGATGACTTTGTCTACAATTTTTTCCCAATTTGCTGCTACTTTTGCTCTATAGGCAATAGCAGCAGGAAAACCTCCAGGTCCTTTTTCTATTTCCTTAGCTTTATTGAGACATTCTTTCATTTGCTGGAAATATTTCTCATTTCGTGCTGTTTCCTTGGGTCCATCACCAGGTCATTTAATTCGTTTTGGTTCTACGAGCTCAAACATCACAGCAAACATAGTAGCATAACTTGCTGCAATATTTTCAGGTTTAAACTTACTCTGTGTTTCTTTTCGCATTTCTGTAATATTTTTCTCATACAGTGATTGCGCGATGTCTTTTACCATCGGATCATCTTCACTGTATCACATGTCTTTTGCTATTTTTATTGCTAATTCTGGAATATCTGAGAGGAATCATTTTATTTCCCAGAAAACTCCATCTCATGTTCTCGAACTGGAACCGCTAGCAAATGCATCTGTGAGATTGGAATCAAGATAATTAGACCAATTCATCCATGCTATAGGAATACCAGTTTCAAATGCTTTTCGATACCTGAAATGGTCACCTACATAATATCATTCACCCCTTTTTAATTCAGCATGACCTGGTGAATCACCATAAGTATCTTTTGCAATTCTCTGGTAGTAGAGGTTTATAACTGATTTTTTCTCTCGCAGTCTCTCATATTGTTTTCTTTTTCCTGATGGTTGTTTTTCGAGGAGTTTGTCGAAAAGTGCTGGATCGTTCATCATGAGATTGAGCATGGGATCCCGCATTCCTGACATTTTATGCATGAGAATTGTTCCATGTTCTTCCCAGAAATTTTCAAATCTTGATCTCCAGCTTTTATTTCTGCCTGAAAGTCTGTTATCAGCTGCTTCTTGTGTGAGTTTTTCTAGTGTTTTTCCACAATCTTCACTGATTGTATAGGCAAAGGCTATACCTGTTTCACGGAATGTATCACCGAGGTCTTTATTCTGCATAAAGACAAACATGGGTATATGATACCCGCTCTGAAATTGAGTCTTGATGTGTTCTCGAGTTGGTGAGAGCATCTGTTCTTCACGATGTCCAAAGAGCATCGCTGCATAGGGCATAGTAGTTACACGAGTTGGATATCATTCTGAGAGCCAGAGCTCTGTGGAAGCTCAGAATACTTCAGGTGGTTTTCCGGATGGTCATATAGCGGCACCCATCATCCAATCAAGTTTTTCTGACATAGTTGTCCGCTGTTTCAGATTTCCATCACCACCATCAACGAGTTCTTTTTGACCAGCGAGCATGTATTTCTGAAATCTTCGTCCGAGATTTTTGAGCATCGGATGATTAAATTTTCCGAAAATTTCGAAACAAGCGTCCACCTCATTCATTTTGTACCCATCAGCATTGGTCCACTTTTTTGGCCATGGTTCACCATGATGGGGAGGCATATGGGGATACTTGGCATGATTTGGATCGAGAGAGTGGCAGATACTGTTGTACCATACCCACTCGTGTTTCGTTTTCTTATCCTTATCGTGTAGATTTTCATATCCACTTTCTTCGAAATCGTAGGGATAGAGCTGACCAAATATTTTCATGGATGCAAACATTGCTGCCATAAATTTCGGACTGGGGAAATGCTCTTTGTGTGCCCACCTCTTGATAAGACGAGTTCTGTGATAACTACCCATTCCATCAATCTTGTTGACGAGCTCATCGAGGTAGGATTGGAGGCTTCCATTACCATCAGCGACCATGAGCGATGGCCACTCTGCCCAGTTCAGAATACCACTAACTGGCCCTTTTCATGACTGGAGTTTCTCCATGGCAAGCGCAGCAGTAATCTTTCCATGGAAAGCGTGATCCTTATGATGTTGTTCCTCCCAGGCCTTGAATGGTGCTTTCCAGAGATCACCATGGAGTATCACGCCCCAGCTGTGAGAGTGCATGAAAATATTCCACCAACTCATAGGTTTTTGCTTATCTTTCACCTCACTTACTTCTGGTTTATCAAGCGGCTTATCAAGTGAAAAGTTTCCGTGATTTTGGAGATAGGCCCAGAGCATCTCGAGGCTCATATTGAGAGGTGGACTTCCTCGAAATCCTGGTTTCCTTTTCCAGGTTCCATTTTCTTTATTGGATTCTCCTTGTGTAAAAGCTCCAACTCGATATGTCACGGTAGAGCCATCAATACTCTCGATATAGAGATCCTTTTTATCACCGATTTTGACTACTGGCATGGCTGTAAATGCTCCTGTTTTTTCATGAAATTGTCCAAATACCATGTGACCATTTTCCTCTCGTATATTCACCCTTCCCATCTTTTTTTCGAGACTATCTGAGTATTGTTCCTTATTACCACAGAGGCTATTAAATACATCTGTATTGATTTTCTTACCTCCTGTTGGTACACGATGGACTTCGTTTCCTCCTTTTTTCATAGACATCATGGTCCGGATGAAGTCGGCAAATGACATCTCAATGACTGATCTCTTTCCTGTTCCCCAGCCGTCCCAGAGTGTTATTGTACCAGCGTCTTTGTCGAGACCTCGTATCTGAAATGTATCAATACCACCTGCTCATGTCTTACAGAATATCATCCCTTCGTGGAGTTCTCGCTCTTTGGGTGATTTTGCTTCTTTGGGATTATTTCCTCCAGGATTCAGGAGTTGATCGACCTCTGTATTGAACTGTTCGAAATTCACTACCTCTACGGTATCAGGGAATTGATCCCGTAGCTCTAACTGAGTTTCAATATCTGTGAAATAGCGGGGGAGTTTCTTATCTGTGGTATTTTTCTCGAGTTCTGTATCGAATTCTCCTCTTTCTCGAAATGTGATTTTGCCATCTTCGGCACAACCACTGAGATATTCATAAAAATCAGCACCAGTGTAGTGGTGTGCGAGACCGCCTGGTGAGAGAGGGTCCTTGTCATCTCAGAGAAATCGTACAGTCAGGATATTGTCTTCGTCGAGGGTATCTCCAGGGACAGTATCGATGATGTAGTAGCCTGTCATTTCTTCACCAGTTTCTTTATTTTTTGATTTCCATTGCATGGCACATCCAGCATCGAAGTGTTCGATACCGTCTACTCTGTGCCCGAGTCGTGCGACGAGCTCTTCTGTGAGTCCAGATTTCGTATCCAGTTTCTCTGTATCAATACCATATGTATCAATGAATTTTTCACGAAATTCTCATTCTGTGTTTGTGCTAGAGCGGAGTGAGCCTGGTTTTCCGCGGTAATAGTTCCGCATGTTCTCCGCTTTTCCTATAGAGCCAAATTGTGAGAGGATTCTGACTTTTGTTTCAAAAGGGAGCGAGCGAGTCCCTATCATATTTTTCCCGCCTCCTATGTGTGTCTTGTAGGTTTTTTCCCACTGTTCTCGCCTATCGGTTCTGAGTGCTTCTGCGAGCTCGGGATCGGCAGGGAGATTTTTCTCTATCTCAGCTTCATCTGCTCCTGAAGTCAGGTATTTCTTGCTCGAAGCCGGGTCTATGACCGTGAGGACACTGAGTGGTACTATTGGAGTGTATTGTCTCACGAGGAAATTGAGAATTTTCTCACGATTATCAGCCGAGATGAGTGTATTATCCTTCCCGAAAAATGCACTATAGGCACCAGCGATGTCTATGTGTGAGCCTCACTCGTGGGAGATATTGTGAAAAGCACTCGCGAGATTGCTATCAGGATGAGCTACATGCGCTATCTTGAGCCATGCTTCCTGTATTTCTCTGCGCTTGGGATGTGCTGCGGGGAGTTCGCTGATCTTTTTTGTTATTTCGTCGAAATTCACATCAGAGAAATTTTTGTCTCTGAGATCACGACTTCCGGGGAGTGTGTTGAGGTATGTTTTGCGGTATTTCGGATTTTTGAGGAAAGTCTGGAGTCGTCCCATTCCTTCTTTTTTGAGTGATTTCTTCAGTTCAGCTTCATCGAAATTCCCATACTCGTCATGAGCAACCTCGATACAGCTATCTATCATGGCTTCACCAGCCTTATCACGCGCACGCTGATCAGCATCTATGCCCGCCATGAGCTGATTATCGAAGCATCCAGTGGATGAGAGAAATGTATCTATCTCGCTTTCTGTCACATCAGGTCCGGCACTTGTGATACCCATTTTTGCTCTATTTTCAGGTTTGACTCACTTGAGTCGTTTTTTGAATTCTGCACGGATCTCGTCTTTTGTTTTTGTGCCCTGGTAGTACTCGTTTACGAGCGGTGTAAATACTGGGTCGTTTTTTGTCAGTCCATCGCAGAAATTCCGAGTATGTCGGACCTGTTCTCCATGATTGGTCGCCTCCCCGTCACGACGGTCGAGACTTTCCTTATTCTCTCCTGGTCATGTGGTTGTTCCAGGTGTCATGGCTTTATTATACTGGGGGAATTAAAAAGTCTAGAAGTCTTCTTATTAGGCCTGCTGTTTTTTCCAAGCATTCCAAGCACTCGCCAATGCAAATGCGAGGAGGAGAGAAATCCAGAGAGCTGGGCCAGTTTCTGCGGCTGTCTGATCAGCGGTGATGACTGTTTTTGCCTCTGTGCCTGCAGCATTGAGGACGGGGTCAGTAGTGATATTTGTGTCTGTATCGAGAGTTTCTGCAGCAGTATCGAGAGCGTCTGATGTCGTGATAGTCTCGAGTGTATCGAGGAGAGATGGCTCTGTTGGGATTGTTGTCGTGGGAGCCAATGGTCCAGGCGTTGTGACAGGAGCACCAGCTTTTTTCATGGTAAATTTACCCATGACACAGATATTTCTCGTTGTTGGATCAGAATCTTCGTTGGTCTTTGCATCAAAATCTCGGACGACGAGCGGTGTGACGAACATGATAGTATCGTCTGCCTTCTTTCCTGTGACGGTGATACCTGCCTTGTCCTGGAGTTTATAGAGACCGATTTCTTCCTTATCACTGATGAATACTTCTTTGTGGTCAGAAAATGGTGTCCAGATGAGTGACTCATGGTTTGTCCAGAGTTCTTCTTTCTTTTCTGGTTTTGATGTCACCTTGATAGTTGAGACTATTTCTGGGAATTTCTGTTCGTTATCGTAGATGATTTCGTCGAGCTCACCACCATTGTGTTTCCAGGGGATTTTTACAGAAGTGATATTACTGGTGAAACCGTCTGGTGTTTCTGTAGCGTCAAATGACTCAGTGTAGCAGACTTCACAGCTATTGGTACCGAAGCTCGGACTGGTCGAACACTCGACGAATGCTGGCTCAGCAAAGGCTGCGAGCGAGAGCGTTCCGAGGAGCGCGAGAGGGAGAAAGAGTTTTTTCATAAGGATATTGTACTATATAGGAAAATGAATTGCAAATCTATTTTTTTTCAGGAATTTCGCGGAGTTCCCATGCAGATCGTCGGAGGATGATTTTGTCTATAATTCCGTTATAGATAGGGGCTATACTGAGACGGAGTGATTCGAGGGTGTAGAGAGTATTTGTGAGGAATCATTCGAGGTCTTGTTTTACCTCGTTTTTATTTGTTTTCTTCTGTATCTGCTCAAATGCGACGAGCGTGTGGAGGTGTTGTCGGAGGGTTTCCTCGATGTCACGACGGATCTGAGAAGTGGATTTGTCACTCGCTGCGAGGAAGAGTCTATAGTCCTCAGGTGCCGTCTTCTCAGGATCGAGCATCTCTCTGTACTGTCGTACCTGCGCACCAGCACTCTGGAAATACCCTTCATTGGTTCCTGCGTCACGCACATGACGAGCGATATCTGCGATATAATTGAGGCAGTCACGGAATATCGGTGAGTTCTTGCCAAAAGCAGGTCGCTGACTGTAGAAAATAGCACATGCCCGGACAGCTTCGAGACTCTTGAATTCTTCTATCATCTTGTTCGAAGTCTCATCTATGAGTTCACTGAGTATCTCAACTTCTTCTATATTTTCATGATCGTAGAGCTCATTGAGGTGAGTGAGAGGCATTTTTTTGAATGCATCGATAGTTCCTTCTTGAGCATAATTCTTACCACCAGTAGACCATGAGAAAACACCCATGCGGAAATGTTCGAGTATCTTTTCGCAGGTGATTTTTGCATACGAATCACGAGCTGTGGTATAGAGTTTTGCTTCATCGAGGTCATGGCGAATCAGCGTATTTCTGGCTTGTACAGCATTTCCATAGTATTTTCCCGTATTGGCGTCGAGTTCTTTTTTGATGCGTTCTTCAGAGACGAATTCACTAAACATGTCCCAGAAGTGCTCGAGAGTATGAGAATCACGATAGAGGAGCATTTTTTTATCAATAACGAGACTATTGATCATCATCGGATTGGCTGGTGTCGTGGTTTCCATAGTAAAAAGGGTTACCACCACAGTGTACCCTATATTTCCCGCAGATGCAAGTATGTTTCCAGTTATATTTACTCAGCAGAGTCGGGCTTCTTTGTTCTCTTTATTCGGATTGTTTTATCTGAGAGTAGTTTGATGACTCACTCGCGAGTAAGCCCTTGTAGGGAAAGTGTATTTTTCCCTGACCTACCTATAGATAAAGTCTTTCTGCCTGCCCCAAGTTCTGTCTCTATTTGAGCTAAATATTGCGGTCTTAATATAATTTCCTTATGTTCATCTCGCACTTCGCGGTGGCCAGATAACACTCTCAGTGTTTGTGTGCTAATGTCTGGAAATATTTGTTCTAGAGTTTCCCGCGTTACTGCGAAAGGTATTTGATTTCGAAAAAGAGGAGAGACACCCATAAATGTATATTTAATAAACTATATAGTATAAATTAATAAATAAAATAA